>QHZX01000214.1 GCA_003224835.1 Acidobacteriota bacterium
TGATCTCGCGGCCCAAGAAGATCTGCTCTTCTTTCTTGCCAAAGGTCAGCGGTCCAAGTTCGCTCATGCCGAATTCGCAAACCATTTTGCGGGCAAGTTCAGTGGCGCGCTCAATGTCGTTGCCAGCGCCGGTGCTCATCTGATTAAGGAAAAGCTCTTCCGCCAGGCGGCCGCCCATCATGATAGCTATTTCGGTCTCGAGATATTCCTTGGTGTAGTTGTGCTTGTCGTCAATGGGCAATTGCATAGTGACGCCCAGCGCCATGCCGCGAGGAATAATCGTTACCTTGTGCAAAGGATCGGAGTTAGGCAGCTTGGACGCGACTAGGGCGTGCCCCGCCTCGTGATAAGCCGTAACCTTCTTTTCTTCATCTGAGAGGATCAGCGACTTGCGCTCGACGCCCATCAGAACCTTGTCCTTGGCCAATTCGAAGTCGTACATCAGTACGGCTTTGCGGTTTTGCCGGGCCGCGCTCAATGCCGCTTCGTTCACCATATTGGCGAGGTCAGCGCCGGAAAATCCCGGCGTACCACGGGCCAGGACCGAGAGCTCTACATCGTCCGACAAAGGAATCTTGCGGGTATGCACTCGCAGAATTTCTTCGCGTCCGCGAACGTCGGGACGGTTTACGACTACCCGGCGGTCGAAACGTCCGGGGCGCAGCAGCGCGGGATCGAGAACATCCGGACGGTTCGTGGCTGCCATCAGGATGACGCCTTCGTTCGATTCAAAACCGTCCATCTCGACCAGCAGCTGATTTAGAGTCTGCTCGCGCTCATCGTGCCCACCGCCGAGACCAGCTCCACGGTGACGCCCGACGGCGTCGATTTCGTCGATAAAGATGATGCAAGGGGCATTCTTCTTGCCCTGCTCAAACAGGTCCCGCACCCGGCTGGCGCCTACGCCAACAAACATTTCAACGAAATCCGATCCAGAGATCGAGAAGAACGGAACGTTGGCTTCACCCGCGACCGCTCTCGCCAGCAGGGTCTTGCCGGTTCCCGGAGGTCCGACTAGCAGCACGCCTTTGGGTATCCGTCCACCGAGTTTCTGGAATTTCTGCGCCTCGCGCAAGAATTCAATGATCTCTTTCAGCTCTTCTTTGGCTTCTTCGACGCCAGCAACGTCTTTGAAAGTGACTTTCTTCTGCTGCATCGAGAGCAGACGGGCGCGACTCTTACCAAAGGACAAAGCTTTATTGCCGCCGGTTTGCATCTGGCGGATCATGAAATACCAGAGCGCGGCTAGGAGAGCCAAAGGAGCGAACAGGTTGATCAGCCATCCCCAACTGCTGTTGCCAACGTCTTGCACGGTAATGCTGACGTTCTTTTCCTGGAGCTTCTTGATCATGTCCGGATAGTTCGCCGGGGCAGTCAGATGGAATGCGGAGCCGTCAGCCAACTTGCCCTTCACTTCTTGACCGGTGATGGTGACGTCTTTGACCGTGCCTTGGTCAACTTCCGACATGAAACGCGAGAAATTGATTTCCTGGACTTTCTGGCCGGAGTTCGCGGTCTTAACCACTTGCCATAAGGCGACCGCGGAGATCAGGATAACCACCCAAAAAATAATCGTCTTTACCGTTGAATTCACTAAAAAGCTCCTCAGAAAGGACCTTCACCGAAATTGTGCCGGAACGGCCGGGCTGCCCGGAAACCGTGTAGACTCAGCGCACCTTCCCACGAGATTAGATGCTCTCGCCGGAATTTAGATCGATAAAATGACCCGCTCTTATTCTACCCCTCTCAGGCGGCAAAAATTCCCAAGACTTTAAATAACTTAGGTCATAAGAAGAGACCTCTTGCTGATCGCCTTTTCCGGCGCGGGGCTCGTACGAAGAGAACGCAGGAACACAGTATTTACTGCGTTTTCGTCGGTTTTGTGGGTGGGTCCACGAGGACGAGAAGAATGAAAAAGTGGGTGACTGCCGATTGCGAATGTACTCCCGATTTTGCGGAGATGATGGCGGCGGCTGAAAGAAAGCCCTATCGTCTGCCCTTTACTTCGTACTTCTACTTTCCTTCCAGCTCGCGAAGCAGGATTCCATGGTTCCCCTGGGCTTGAAAATCCCGGCGCACGCCGAATCCGCTGAGCCAAATAATCTCGCCGCCGCATGCGATCACGGGCCAGCGCTGCTTTTTCTCGCCGATGATATGACGGTCTTGCAGCAGCTCCTTGATTTTTTTCGGTTCTTTGGTGTGCGCAGGCCAGAAGCGCTCGCCCGCGCGCCAGTTGCGGACTAGCCATTGCTTTTGCGCGCAGCTGGAGTCGACGAGATGTTGTGGTGTGTACCGATCAGGGCTGCCGCGTCCGTTTATTACAATTGCTTCGACCACGATTCCAGCTTCCACAATTGCGATTCTCCCGGGAACCGAGAGTTCATACTGGTAATCGGTCACCTCCTCGGAAGCTTTCTGAAAGCGGAGTTCGTCGCCGTGACGCGCAACCGTCCAGTCGCCCGGCAACATCGAAGCGCTGCCCTCGCATGCCTGATTCAGGATTTCCTCTACATGTCGGAATTCGAGCGCCAGGCCAACCGCCTCTGCGGCGGCCCGAATCAATCTGCGGCGGATGGCCAGCGGTAGCGATGCAAAATGCTTCAGTTGCAGAATGCCGCCGTGTTCATCGAGACGCCAGAGTTGCGGCAGCAGACGCGAAGTTTCTGCACCCCAGTATGCCTCCTCTGCCCTGGCGATCTCGGCTGTTTCGGCCAGTGTTTCGCACACACCAGGGTTCACATCCTGCTCCAGCCGAGGAAGAATTTCGTGGCGGACACGGTTACGAGTGTGCCGCAAGTCTTGATTGCTTGCGTCCTCGCGCCAACTCTGCCCAATTTCAGCCAGATACGATCGGAGAACGGCCCTTCTTGTTCCCAGGAGCGGCCGCACAATCGCAAGCCCCGTCCTACCGGGCGTGTCGATGGCAACTTTCGGATAAATTCCTGCCAGACCGCGTGTTCCGGCGCCTCTCGCCATCTTCAGCAACACTGTCTCAGCCTGGTCATCGAGCGTATGAGCGGTCGCGATGCGATTAAC
>QHZX01000113.1 GCA_003224835.1 Acidobacteriota bacterium
GACATGGCCTCCATACCACCAGCAAGAACGCGCGAGGCCT
Organism: Acidobacteriota bacterium; assembly: GCA_003224835.1. Classification (GTDB taxonomy): domain Bacteria; phylum Acidobacteriota; class Terriglobia; order Terriglobales; family Acidobacteriaceae; genus Gp1-AA145. The sequence continues at coordinate 41 of QHZX01000113.1, forward strand.
CTCCGAGCTGGATCATCTGTGCCGCGCTCACAATTGCCTGCATACCACTGCCGCAGAGGCGGTTCACGGTGAGAGCGGGAGTTTCGATCGGCAATCCTGCCCGAAGTCCAACGTGACGCGCACCGTACAAAGCGTCGCCGGATGTCTGCTGGGCATTGCCGAAGACGACGTGATCGAATAATTCAGCTTTCATCCCGGCGCGTTCAATTGCTCCTTTGGCTGCAATCGCGCCAAGCTCCTGCGCGGTAAAGTCCTTGAGCTTGCCACAATATCTGCCGAAAGGTGTGCGCGCGCCACTGACGATTGCGATGTCTCCTGGTTTGAGCATGAAAACCTGCTATGAGAACTGATGAATTTTTCTGGCCGAGACAGCGTAGTTTACGCTGTAGGAAGTGAGTTTGCCAGTAAGGTAACCTTGTCCGACATTTTCAAGCTGAATGTGCGAAGGTAAAATCAGAGTGGAATGAAGCTTATAGCCACACTGTCGGTCGCTCTTCTGATCTGCTCTCCATTGCTGGGGCAAGATACCTCGCGTGTTGTATCAAACTCGTCGGTTGAGAAACCGGTTGTTGCTGCATTGAGCTTTCAGCAAGGCGACCTCGCCAGCCTGAAAAAGGCGCAACAAAACTTCACCCCCAAAGCATGGGGCGAGTTCATGAAGACCATGCAAGGTTTTCTGGAGCCGAATGGAGCGCCAACTTTCACCTCGCAGTTTGTTCCCGCCGAAGGCACGGTGGTGATCAGTAATGCAGACGGAACTTTAAAGGCAAAGATACCTGGCACTCTGACCCAAACCCACGATCACTCGAAAACAACTTACCGACTTCGGATTGAGGTGGAAACCCAAAGTACTCCGCCGAAGATCAGCCACCTTGAACAGATCACGTGTCCGCGTGCTGCTGCCGCAAACTATTGCATGTGAAGCTTCCCGCGGTTTTGTCAGGTCACCAACCTAGTCCAATTCTTGGCGGTTTAACCGCAAGAAACGGATAGCTGACACTTTCTTGTGCCGTTAAATTCAACACATGCATTGCTTCAGTGATATGTGGCAGAGCGTAATCACCTGCAAGTAAACACCGATTCTGAATCGAATTGCGCCTCTGCTTCGTCTTAATAACATCCCGCTTTGTAGTTCTGGGCACCATGTCATCGTCTCATCCAACTCGCTCCATGCTGATCCTGAACTTTGGGCTGGTCTATCTCTTTTGGGGATCGACATATCTTGGAATCGATATTGCGGTGGAACACATTCCGCCGGCGCTGATGTGCGCGACTCGATTCACAATCGCCGGCGTGATCATGCTGGGCTATTGCCTTCTGCGGGGCGAGAACATCCTCTACAGCGCGAAGAAGCTGTTGCAACTCGCGATTATCGGAAACTTGCTGCTGATGGGTGGCAATCTCACTCTCGCCTATTCCGAACAGTACATTCCCAGCGGGTTGGCGGCCATGCTGGTGGCCAGCATCCCGCTATGGTTCCTGGTTTTGGATTCTCTGTTGCTAGGACATCATCGATTGTCTGGAACGAGTTTGGCGGGGCTGGCGCTTGGCTTCACGGGCACGCTGGTTCTGCTTTGGCCGCAGCTCCGGGCCACAGGCGCCATTGGACAGCGGCAACTCTGGTGGTCGGTGGCGCTGATCGGCGGTTCGCTAAGCTGGGCTTTTGGATCGGTGCTCTCGAAGAAATGGCAGTCTGGCCGGCCGACGTTCGCCGACACAGCGTGGCAGGTGTTCTTCGCAGGCGTGGGAAATTCTATTTTTGCGCATCTGTACCGCGATCTCTCACGCGTGACCTGGACTGCGCGCGGCATCGGTGCAGTCGCGTATCTGGTAGTCGGCGGCTCTCTGATAGGGTACACCGCTTATATCTATATTCTGAGTCACGCACCTGCGGCGAAGGTTTCGACTTATGCGTATGTGAATCCGATTGTCGCGATTTTTCTGGGATGGCAGGTGCTGCATGAGACCGTGAACGGGTATGTTGTAGCAGGCAGCGCGGTCGTGATTGCGTCGGTGATACTGGTGACCAGCGCGAGCGTGAAAACGAAGTCCAACCAGTTGAGGGTGTCAGAAGCGGCAGCCGACTGATGCGGTCCCGGCGCTCACTTTTTCTGTGATTAAATGAGCAAGCGACCAGAGGATTCGAGAGCAAAGGAACACGTGAGTCAATCTTGCGGTTCGTGAATTATTCCAAATGCCAACCTGCGTAAGCTGCGGCCGGGAGCTGCCGCCCGGCGGATATCCCGACAATATTTGTCCCGAATGCCGCGCCAGGGCGTACATTCGCGCACAAGAGCAAGCCAAAGCAAACCGGCCGTCTTTAATCAGGCTGATGCCGGTGACGTCAGCGATTATTGGCGCCAATGTTCTGGTATTCGCTGCGATGACGTTATCGGGAGTGTCGCCGATGGAGCCGCGCAACTTGGACCTGGTGAAATGGGGCGCGAACACCGGGTCACATACTCTGTTCGTGCAGCCCTGGCGCATGTGGACTTCGAATTACGTTCACATCGGAATCATTCATATCCTGCTGAATATGTGGTGCTTGTGGAATCTGGGGGCACTGGCGGAGCGAATCTTCGAGCGCTGGACTTATTTCCTGACGTACACGTTTTGCGGAGTCGCCGGAAGCCTGGTTAGCGTGGGACTCCATCCCAACCGGTTCGGCGCAGGCGCGTCTGGAGCAATTTTTGGTTTGGCCGGAGCATTGATTTCGGCGTTGTATCTCGGCCATTTGCCGGTGCATCCTCGGGCGCTTAAATCCACACTGAAAAGCCTGCTCTCGTTCGCCGCATACAACCTATTTTTCGGCGCAGTGGTGCCAGTAATTGATAATTCTGCGCACATTGGTGGACTGCTTTGCGGGCTGATCCTGGGAGCGGTGATGGCAAGGCATTTGACGTCACCGCCGGAGGAAAGAAGTACGTGGCGGAATTTGGTATTTCTGGTGAGTGGAGTGGTATTGCTGGCTATATTTTTTCTGATCCGCAAAACGGCGCACGCGTAAATCTTTATTCGCCGCCTTCGCTTTCATCTTGCGTGATTGCGTCAATCGCGTGACTTTTGACTGAAAAAGTCAGCTTCTGACC
>QHZX01000114.1 GCA_003224835.1 Acidobacteriota bacterium
TGAAGAGTTCCTGAATGTCGCGCAAGCGGCAGAGTTTCCCGTTGAGCAAGTACTCGCTGTCACCGGAACGAAACAGACGACGGGTGACCGCGATTTCGCCGGCACGATTCTGCTGCTGATTGAACTTGCGGCGGCGAATTTTAAGAATGACGTGTCCGGCGGGCATTTCGACAGAAGGGGCGAAGGACACCGAATTTCCTTTAACCAGGTGAATGGCAAATGCCGGCTCATCATCAGGAAACGCGATGGCAATGGTGTTTATCTTTGAAAGCGGGACTTCGACTTCTTCAGTGAGGCCGGGCTGTGATTCTTCGGTAATGCGCTCCACTTCTTCGGCGGCGCGGGCTCGAATCTCAGCTTCATCCCAATCTTCCACAGGCGCATTGTGGGAGGGCATGTCGTCCTGAAGATCAAGCTCGGTGGGGTCATTTTTGTCAGCCCCGTCGTAAACCTCGGGATCAATCAACGTCAACGAGACCTCGGCCATGCCAGTTGGCTTGCGATCCCGCGTACCGGCGAAGATCACGTCTTCCATGCGCGAGCCGCGCAAGGTTTTTGCCGACTGCTCGCCAAGAACCCACGAGATGGCATCGGCAATGTTCGATTTGCCGCAGCCGTTTGGGCCGATAATGGCGGCGACGCCCTCACCATGAAACTTGAGTTCGGTGCGGTCGCAAAACGACTTGAATCCGAGAATCTGAAGTCTTTTCAGTTTGAGCAACGTGCACTCCTATTCCATCCTGTCATCCCGAATGCAGCAGAGGATTCGCCTCGCGAACCATCTGCAACTCCAGTGGACAGTTCCTTTTCCTGACAAACGGGTGTGAGTTACTGTCCTGACTTGGACGGCAGCTCTCATTCGTCAGGTTTACCAACCGGATTCCTCCAGCACTGCGCTCGTTCAGAAACCGTCCGTGGCTGGATTGGACGGGGCACGAATTAGGTTTAATGTACCGACCAATTCGCGCCAGGGTCAAGTCATAAAACACCATATATTGTGGGTAACTCGTCCTAAACGCATCATTTTGCTGCAGCTATGCAGCTCGAAGACAGTTCAGTAGTGTCGGGTCGGAAGGAGGGAAAAACCGCGAGAGCAGAAATAGCCTAGCTGAGAGGTTGGGCAGAAGCAATGCAATTTAGCAGAGTTTTCCAAGTGCCCCGATTGTGAACGGAATCTTGGGAAAACGTGCTCCGCTCTTTATGGAAGACATCCCCGGGTGAGGGTTATCGCTCTAAAAGACGCAACCGAATTAAAGGAAACGGGAGAGCACATGGCCACACGGAACCGACAAACGGCGCGAAAAACACAAAATAAGCCGGACAATACGGCCGAGTTTAGCATTGAGAACGCCACCGAACGAATCAATGAAATAGGCGAGGAAATCCAGTCAGGACTGTCCGAAGCGGGTCGTCAGGCAAGTTCCAAGTTCAGGCAACTCAACCTGAATGAATCGAGAATTCCGGATACATTCCAGAACATGCCAAAGTTCATTTCGCCGCGAGTTCATGCCTGGCTCGACGCAGCTGTCACCGGCTACTTTGTCGTGCTCGGCGCATTTTTTGCGGGCCGCGGCAGGGCAGGAGCCGCTACCGCCGCCTTTATGAATGCGGGAATGGTCGCGGGAGTGTCGGCTTTGACCGATTACGACGGAAGCGGAAAGAAGCCTATCAGCTTCAAAATGCACGGTACCCTTGATGCCATGCAGGCAGCGACTGCGGCTCTGGCCCCGGTGCTTCACGGCTTTGCCAACGAAGCGGAATCGGCGTTTTTTTACGGTCAGGCGGCCAATGAGCTTGCCGTGATCGCCGGTACCGATTGGGACGCCGGCATGCCGACTGGCAAGAGGCGTCGTAAGGCAGCGTAGAGTTGCTAAAAGAACACTTCGGGCGAAACGTGGAAGCGCCGGCTAAGCTTCTTGATATGTTCGATGGTCAAGCCGCGTTTTCCGTTTAAGACCTCGGAAACAATGCTGGGAGTTCCGAAGACGTCAAGCATATCTTTCTGCTTCAAACTGTTCGCTTTCATTAACTCGAGAAGAATCTCACGTGGATGAGCCGGCTTGAGGGCGTACGCGTTGTCTTCGAAATTTTCGATCAGCAGGGTCAACAACTCGGCCAGACGCTGTTCTGCTGGCGAAAGTTTGTCCTTCTTGTCTAATTCTTCCAGCAGCGCCAAATAGCGTTCATTCTCTTTTTCGCTGTGAATGACAGAAGGCAGAGTCCTCGCGAGCAAAGTCGCGTACTCAGGACGGCTGGTTGCGGTGCTCATCGTGTCCACTTCTCCTGATCGTATTCAGCGTGCGTCAGTACGTGACGAATGTAGAGACGCTGGTATCGGTAATTTATTTCGCTTATCAGCCGGTACTTGTTCCCTTTGATGTTGAACACGGTCCATTTATCGACGGCGTCAGCATTCGCGAATGTCTTTCGCACATCCATCAAGTTCTGCCACGATGCCTTCTTCGCAATCCGGAACCACGCGTCCAAGGCCGTTTCCAGTTCGGGATGCCGTACTGCCGCTTCCTTGAGCCTTTTGCGGCTAATTACGTGCATGTCACTCTCAGAGGCCAAGTTCGCAATATGCGAATATCTTAGTTCGCAATATGCGAATTGTCAAGGCGCTCCGCTTTGCGCACGCCGCGTAAAATTGGCGCAGATATCCATGTATGTAACTGATTCTCCCTCCTAATATTGATCTGTCTGTTACGAAAACGGAACGTATGCCGGGCATCTTTTCCGCGTCTTTTCGCGTAGGTTATGGTTTCATCAGGGAATAGTAAATGGCGAAGAGATTATCACCTGCAGCAATGGTTGGACTGAAGGAGGCGCTATGCGCCATTTATTGGTACAAGGCCGACCTTCGTAGTTTCCTTCAGCAATGTCTTTCCGATCGGCGCGTTCTTGGAATGCTGGATTGGGATAATTACAAACGACAGATTGTCTCGGACCTCGTTGACCATCTCACTCAAGGCGACGAGAACATCGGCGATTTGACCCGATTGTGCCACGAGGTCTGCGGTATCACTAGTTTCGAGCATTTGGAACAGCTCGATGGAGGAG
>QHZX01000115.1 GCA_003224835.1 Acidobacteriota bacterium
AGTTGTTTTCATCGCCGAAACTAGCTTCGTAAGCGGACTTATCGCGCATGAGACGCACCATGAGTTCAGTTGCATCCCGCGCATGTGGATCGGTGAATGCCTGACGGGGCGTTGGAAGCTTCTCGTCAGATCCCACAAATGCTCCGACAAAAGTAGGCAGGACCAGTCCCTTCTGCGAGGAAGGCGGAAGCATCAGGGAAAATCCCACTGACTCGATAAAGGAACGCGCGTCCTCAAGCGTGCGCACGGGATTATCGTTCACGTGCCACTTCTCGCGCCGAAGTTCAATGAGCTCGTTGTCGATCATAAAAGCAGCTATCAGACGTCAGCTCTCAGGTTGTCAGCCAGACCATCAGCGAGGCGAACGGCTATGCAGGTGAACTGCGCTTTCAGTTGTCTTGCTGAGAGCCGACAGCTGAGAGCCGATAGCTAAATCCTTTTAAACGCTCGCTGAATATCCTTTATTGAGTATCGCAGAACCACCGGGCGGCCATGCGGGCAGGACATTGGGCATTCAGTTTTTGCAAGTTCTCCGAGCAGCCACTCCATTTTATTTTGCTCGAGCGGCATGTTGACTTTGATGGCGGCGTGGCAGGCGATGGATGCGGCAATGCGGCCGCGAATTTGTTCCAGGTTTAGCGCCTGGTCCTCGCGCGCGAACTGCTCAAGCAATTCGTGCAGCATCTGCTCCACAGCGTTTGCTTCAAGACCAGCCGGGGCAATCTTAATCGCGATACTGCGCGCACCAAACGGCTCAGCTTCAAAGCCATTCTTCTGCAGCTCGTCGGAAATTTCGGCAAACACCGCCAGCTGCGCCGGGCTGAGCTCAATCACGATGGGCATTAGTAGTCGCTGGCTTTCGACTTGCTGCTGTGCTCGCTGGCGCAATACTTTTTCAAACAGCACGCGTTCGTGCGCAACGTGCTGGTCGACTATCCACAATCCTTCGGGATTCACCGCCAGAATGAAGGAATCGCGAAGCTGGCCCAGCGGTTTCAAAGAGGAGAGACTCGGGACGACATCTTCGGCAGGCTCCGCGTCTTGAATCGGCGGCGCACAACCATCCCGGGTAATAGGCAGCTCTACTCCGCCAAACGTCTGCCGCGGGAAGCGCGCAACGGGAATTGCGGCATTTGCTTCGACCTCGATACCATCGGAAAAATGGAGACGTTCCACAACGGCTGGCTGCAGGGGTACTTGCAAAGCGAAGATGTCCGGGGCAGTGGCACCAGAAATCGTCTGCGACGCAGAAGCGTCGGCGCTGGCAGCTCGTGCGCCGGGAGTAAGCGACGGACTGGCAGTGGGATGCGCGCGAATTTCTGTAACAAACTGCGGGACCGGCCGTGCCTTCATCAAGGCTGCTCGCACTGAATCGCGCAGGAAATCGTGTACGACCGTCTGCTGCCGGAACCGCACCTCGGTCTTCGACGGATGCACATTCACATCCACTTCTGCGTTTGGCATCTCAAGAAACAGCAGCACTACGGGAAAAACTGTCGGCGGAATTACATTGCGATAAGCATCCGTTAGAGCGTGTTGGATCAGGCGGTCGCGGATCAACCGGCCATTTACAAATAAATAAATTGAGTTGCGATTGAGCTTCTGGATTTCGGGCTTGGAGACAAACCCGTGTAGTCGCAAGTTGCCGGGGTCGACCGGAGCATTGTCGTCTTTCTTTTCTCGCAACCACGGCGGCGGTTGCGGAAGCCCAATGTGCGCCAGCGGCAGCTCCGCCGCCACCGAGATTAGTTGATCGAGAACTTCCTTACCGAACACCTGATAAACGCGGTCACTATAACTCGCAACCGGCGGCGCGACCAGCATGGCGTTGGTCGCCGAGTGCAACTCGAAGTGCTTGTCCGGATGTGCAAGCGCATAATGCGTAACCAGAGAGGCAATATGCGACAGCTCGGTCGATTCCGCTTTCAAGAATTTCTTTCGCGCTGGCGTATTAAAGAAGAGATCGCGAATCGCGATCGAGGTTCCCGGCGGCAGGCCGGCTTCCTCCACGCGGAAGATCTTGCCACCTGCAATCTCGACGATGGTCCCTGAATCCTGGTCTGAGGCGCGGGTTTCGAGTCGGAAACGCGAGACCGAAGCAATCGACGGCAGAGCTTCCCCGCGAAAGCCAAGCGTGGCAATGTTCAGCAGGTCTTCGGCATTTTTGATCTTTGAAGTCGCGTGCCGCTCGAAAGCCAGCAAAGCATCGTCGCGGACCATGCCGCAACCATCATCAGTGATTTGAATGAGCTTCTTGCCACCGGCCTCCACCTGGATTTTCACCCGGGTTGAGCCGGCATCGAGCGAGTTCTCCAGGAGTTCTTTGACCACCGATGCTGGACGCTCAACCACTTCGCCAGCCGCGATCTTATTGGCAACGTGCTCGGGAAGAACGTGAATACGCCCCATGGAAGTTATGCCAGTTTCGCAGAAGAAAGGAGGGAAGGCAAAGCACCTTTAGCTTTGCACTTTGGCCTTGTGCCGCTCGAATCGACGGAAAAAAATCTGCAAACTTTCGTTCCCGCGCCTCGTGGTCACTCCGATTCTCCCGCTTGCGTCTTTCAACCATGGACTCGTTCTTTTTGGAGAGCGCCGTGGATGCGCCCGGTTCCTTGGGCCCTGAGCGTTCCTTCCGGAGAGGCTTACGCGACTTCGAACGTTGGGATTGTTGCACGGTCTTCCAAAGCATTATAGGCGAATATTTGGCGAACATACATGTTAAAATATTTAAATGTCTGCTCTCTCCTGGGCTCATCCTTTAGTCGCCGAATGGTTTACAACTAAATTCGGCACCCCTACTGAGCCGCAGGAGCTTGGCTGGCCGCATATTCTGGCCGGACGCACAACCCTGATCTCCGCCCCTACGGGTTCTGGTAAGACCCTGGCTGCGTTTCTTGCCTGCATTGATCGTCTGGTGCGCAACGCGCTGGCGGATTCAAAAGAACCTCGAAATTCCTCTTGGCGAAGTTTTGCAAATGGCTGGCGAGCGCGGTTTGCTGATGCCGCAAATTCGCACCGCGGTGCGCACAGGCGACACCCTGGCGCATGAGCGCCGGGCCATGCTGAAGTGCCCGCCTCATATCCTGGTCACGACGCCTGAGTCGCTTTACATCCTGCTTACCGCAGAAAAAAGCCGTGCCATCCTGCGCGATGTTGAGACTGTCATTGTCGATGAAATTCACGCCGTGGCTGATGACAAGCGCGGTGCGCATCTGACGTTGTCGCTCGAGCGGCTGGAGGCACTGACCCATCGCTCTCCGGTTCGCATCGGGCTTTCGGCGACGCAAAAACCAATTGAGCAGGTAGCCCATTTTCTTGCGGGAAACGGCCGGCCTGCCCCGGTAATCGTCAATATTGGTCACAAGCGCAAGCT
>QHZX01000116.1 GCA_003224835.1 Acidobacteriota bacterium
CTTTCGCCAAAAAGCGCGGCGCGGCGGCGGGAATTAGAGCAGGTACGAGATTCCGCGCAGACTGAAATTTTTTACGAGGCTCCGCATCGGATCCTGGCTGCGATGGAAGATCTGATTGCAGCGTTGGGGCCGGGACGCCGCGTTGTCATCGCACGCGAGCTGACAAAAATCCATGAAGAGTTTATCCGCGGCACAGCTTCCAGGGTTCTCGAAATCGTGAAGAATCGCGGAGAGGTGAAAGGCGAGATCGTACTGTTAATTGCCCCGGCGATGGAAGGCGAGATCCCGGTCGCGCAATGCTCGGTAAAAGATCGTGTCGAACAGATCATGCGGGAAGAAAAGCTGGATGAAAAGGCCGCGTTAAAGAAGGCTGCTAAAGAACGCGGAATCTCAAAGAGCGCCGCATATCGGGAGTGGCAGGGAGCCAAATAGGCAATTCGCCCGCGCTCGGTAATTACTTTCCCGCTAATTCCTTCTTTACGGCTTCGCTTACCACTTTGCCGTCCACTCGCATGCCCTGTGTCGCAAATTTTGCCATGGCATTTTTCATCACTGTGCCCATGTCTTTCATGCTGGGCGATCCCATCTCGACGATGACCGCCTTCACGCTGGCCACGATGTCCGCCTCACTGGCCGCCTTCGGCATGTAAGTCTCGATAAGCGTGATCTCAGCGGCTTCTTTGTCAGCCATTTCCTGGCGGCCGCCTTTGGTGAATTGTTCGATGGAGTCTTTGCGTTGCTTGATAAGCGTGCCCAGCACCTGCTGAGCTTCTTTGTCATCGAGCGGCGCCATTTTTTCAATCTCGCGATTTTTAAGCGCGGTCTTCACCATGCGCAGAGTAGAGAGTCTGGCTTCATCGCGGGCCTTCATCGCACTGGTAATGTCTTTCTGAATTTGATCTACAAGGGGCATGAAAAGATTATAACTACGTCGTTGCTCACTGGCCGTCGGTCATCGCAAGAGCATTCGCCGATACACGGCCTCATCCGTCGGATAACCATGCCCGACGAAGCTCCAATTTTCCGATACACTAGTAGATACTTTCTGCATTTCCAGACTTCATCTCAAAAGGACTAATGACATGCTGCTGAAGAACCGTCTTTTCACTCCGGTTCCAACCCCTCTTTTACCGGCGGCGCAGAATGCGATGGCGGCATTCACTGCGCATCACCGCACCGCCGACTTCAAAGCCCTTTACACCCGAGTGCTAGCCGATATGAAGGATTTCGTCGGCACGGCGAATGATGTTTTGGTAATCGCTTCGTCAGGGACCGGCGTGATGGAGGGAGCGGTCTCGAACCTGACGTCGCCCGGCGACAGAGTTCTGGTACTCACGGCGGGCAAATTCGGTGAGCGCTGGCGCGATCTGGCGAAGGCTTATGGTTGCAGCGTTGATGTTGTTGAAAAGCCTTATGGCGAAACATTTTCACTGGATGAAGTCCGATCGAAGCTAACGCCTGAGACGAAAGCGGTTTACGTGCAAGCGACGGAGAGCTCCACAGGAGTTAGCCACGACGTGCAGGGGATCGCGAAGCTGGTGCGCGCGAATGGCGACACGTTGCTGGTCGTCGACGCCATCACCGGATTGGGCACTACGCACCTGGATGTAGATGGGTGGGGCATTGACGTAATCATCGGTGGATCGCAAAAGGCGTTGATGATTCCGCCCGGCCTCGCCTACTGCGGGATCAGTGATCGAGCATGGAAGCGCATGGAGATGGCAAAAAATCCGCGTTATTACTTCGATTTCCGTAAAGAGCGGAAAGCGGCTGCGAAGGGCGAGTCGGCATTCACGCCGGCAACATCATTGTTCGCGGCTTTGGGCGCGGCACTGGATTTCATTCGTCAGATGGGCAGTGGTGATCTGGCTGCCGGCCGAAAGGCTTTGGTGGACAATGCCGAACTCGCGGCCGAGATGACACGGGCTGGAGTGAAAGCACTTGGACTTAAGCTTTATGCGTCATCACCAAGCGCGGCGCTGACCGCTGTGACGGCGCCTGCGGGACTTGACTCGGGAAAGATCGTGAAGGAGTTCCGGGAATCTTTTTCAGCGGTCGTGGCCAATGGCCAGGGCGATATGAAAGGCAAACTCTTTCGCATCGCGCACATCGGCTATTACGATTTCCTGGACACGATCGGGATTCTGGCCGCGCTTGAGCATGTGCTGGCGACGGTTACGGATAAGCCGGTGGAGTACGGAGTCGCAGTGCGGGCGGCGCAGGAAGTGTTTGCGCGCGCCCGACGCGGTGAACTGGAAGCGGTGGGTGCGAGAAACTAGCCGTTCCCACCTTACAGGCCTCCCGCTGTGCCCGGATTGGTAACCGTAACGGGAACAGCCGGATTGGCGGTAGCGACTGCGCTGGCAGGAATAGTCGCTTTAACTACCGTCGCGCTTACGAATGTGGTCGTCATTGCGGTCCCGTTGAACTTTACCGATGCATTGCTGTTAAAGTTCGACCCGTCCACTTCCAGGGTGAAGGACGAACTGCCTGCGGCGGTGCTGGGTGGCACGAGAGCGGCGATAGCAGGCATCGTGCCAGGTGATGGGGGTGTAGTGGCAGGTTTTGAGTAGCCGCATCCAACGCCAGTTGCGGCCAATAACATAACTAGTAGTAGCTTCATGAGTTTGTCTCCGGTGGGTGTTGTTGTGAACTGAACTGAGTTTAGGAAACTCGGTACTTTGGAGTGTCTGAAGGCTGTAATTTTCTTGTAAAGGAATCATCGAGATGAAAATCGTTATCGCGGAAAAAATGTCGTCCTCGGCCGTCAATCTGTTGCGCGAGCCGGACTGGACAGTCATTACGCCGGACCAACTGAATGGCAGCCTGGCAACGGAACTGGAAACGGCAGACGCCTTGCTGGTGCGGTCGGCCGTCCAAGTGAACGCCGCTTTGCTGGCCAATGCCTCGAAGCTGCGCGTGATTGGCCGCGCTGGCGTCGGGGTCGACAACATTGAGCTTGAGCCTGCCACCCGCCAGGGCATCGCGGTAATGAATACGCCCGGGGCGAACGCGGTGGCGGTGGCAGAGATAACGATTGGGCTGATGCTCAGCATGGCGCGTTTCGTTCCTCGCGCCAACGAGTTGATGCACGCTGGGAAATGGGAGAAGAAATCTCTGCAGGGCACCGAACTGCGCGGCAAGATATTAGGAATTGTGGGTCTGGGCAAGATTGGACTGGAAGTCGCGAAACGTGCCCGCGCTTTCGGCATGGAAATCGTCGGACATGATCCATTCGTCTCGCCGGGCATCGCGAAGGATGCCGGCGTTCGTCTGGCGTCTCTCGATGAGCTCTATGGCGCATCAGACTATGTAAGTCTTCACGTTGGACTGACCCCGCAAACCGAAAACATGATCAACGCCGAATCTCTGAAGAAGATGAAAAAGGGAGTGCGGCTGGTCAATTGCGCGCGCGGTGAACTGGTCGACGAAGGAGCATTAGTTTCCGCGCTCAAGGACGGTCAGGTCGCCGCGGCCGCGTTGGATGTTTTTGTCCATGAGCCATTGAAAGATTCACCGCTGCAAAAAATGGAGAACGTGATCCTGACGCCGCACATCGCCGGTTCTACGAATGAAGCGCAGGAAGCCGTCGGTCAGCAGATAGCAATGCAGGTCAAGGAATATCTGAAGCACGGCGTAATTCAGAATGCCGTCAACGTGCCCTCGGTTTCACACGATGAGTATGTTCAGATGAAGCCGTACATCGTGCTGGCTGAGAGGTTGGGGTCGTTTTTGGCGCAGATCAGCGGAAGCGGACTCGAAGAAATTTCAATTGCCTACACCGGCCACATTACCGAGTGGAAGACGGAACTGATCCGCAACGCTACCATCAAGGGCATTCTGAATGTTGCCGTCGATGAAACCGCGAACCTGGTGAATGCGGCAAGTCTGGCGTCCTCGCGCGGACTACGGGTGCACGAGGAGCGCAAGCCCAAAGCCTCCACCGGCGGGGTGGGAAGCGTGCTCTCCATCGAGATTCGGAATCAAAAAGAGACGCACATCGCCAAGGGGGCGGTGATCAGAGAGGACGCAGTCCGCCTGCTGCATGTAGATGGCATCGATGCCGAGGCGCCGCTTGGAGAGAATTTGATTTACCTGCGGAACCAGGACGTGCCGGGAGTAATTGGAAAAGTTGGCACTATCCTCGGGAAGCATGGGATCAACATTGCGAATTTTTCATTGGGCCGCAGAAGCGGCGAACCACAGCCGGGGCAACCACTCGAAGCCATCGCGGTGGTGCAGGTCGACGGCAGCGTACCGGAGGCAGTGGTCTCCGAGTTGCGCGGAATACCCGCCATACACCAGGCGAAGGCAATCCACCTGGAATAAGGCATGCGCAACGCGAAAGGAAATGAATGCTGAAGAAGGCGTTGTCGGCAGGGGCGGTGGCTTTTTTGTGCGTCTCTTTTGCTGCCGCACAGGATATTGGTCATTTTGATGTCAGCTTCGGCTGGGGTGCGGCTTTCACAAAGACGTCCAGCAATGGCTTTAACGGGATCACAGTCTCGCCAACAAGCGCGGGAATGTATCTCGGCACCTTCCGGTTTCGTTTTAACCGGATGAACGGCATCGAAATAAACGGCGCCCGTACTGACAATTCGCAGATTTTTGTTTTGGGGACAACTGAGTACCGGGCGCAGACCAGCATCACCGAATTCAGCGGTGCCTACGTGCTGAGCCCATTCCATTTTGAGAAATTAGATCCTTTTGTGCTCGCGGGCGGTGGGGCGCTACGTTTCACTCCGGGGAACCAGTTTATAAATGGAAACCCCTCGCCCTTCAGCGCTGCCCAGCAAACCTCAATGGCATTCCTATACGGCGGCGGAGTTGATTATCGATTTTGGAGGCGCCTCGCAGTACGGCTGCAATACCGAGGACTGATTTACAAAGAACCCAATTTTCACGTAACCCAATTTTTCACGGGGAGCAAAGGCCACATGGCTGAGCCGACAATCGGAATCGTTCTGAATTTCTGACTCTTAGAACTTAATCACGATTCGAGGGCGGCGTTGCGGAGCTTGCGGGTTTCGGCCAGCAGGGCCATAGAGTGCATCAGGTTCTGCAGGGTTACAATCCCCACCAGTTGCTGGTTCTCGACAATAGGAATGATGCTCAGATTGCGGGCGCTGAGTTTGCGAAAAGCAGAAGAGAGCGACTCGGTTTTCTGGGCCACATCGAAAATGCGATTCATCACAGCCTGAACGTAGCCGTTGCCTTCCCGGCGCAGAGTCTGCAAGATCTTCTGCTTTGAAACCACGCCGACCATGTCTGCGCCACGAATCACCGGGAAATCATCTTGCAACGAGTGCACGGCTTTTTCGAGCGCGTCCTCGAGAGTGTCGGCGGGCGAAAGCGTGGCAAAATCCGTAAGCATAATATCTTCCAGCCGCACGGTTTCAATCACTGAACGGAATACAGCAGAACGGTCTTCGATCTGCGCCGCTATGAAAAGAAAAATGCCAATCACCGAAAACCAGTAATTCCACCAGCCGGCAAACATAAATGCGATAGCGAAGCCCCGGCCAATGCTGACCGCGCGACGGGTTGCAGTAACGGGATCCATGGTTCGAGTGAACACGGCACGCAGCACTCGTCCGCCATCCATGGGATATGCGGGCAAAAGATTGAAGAACCCCAGCCACAAGTTTGCCCAGACCAGGCTATGAGGCAGGTTCAGAGAAGTCACAGATGGGTCGGCCCACAGGCGGTCGTGGGGCATGGCAACGCTCAGAACCGCGGCTGCGGCCCCGGCAATTAGAAAGTTTACGATTGGACCGGCTGCTGCGATGCGAGCGTCACGCTTCCAGTCCGCCGCCAATTCAGGCTGGGCTTCGTCGAAGATTGTGATTCCGCCAATGGGCAGCAGCACGATGCCTTTCGGCGGAACTCCCGACTGCTTCCCAACCAGGGCATGCCCAATCTCGTGCAATACTACCGAGCCAAACACAATAGCCAGCAGTGCAGTTCCCCGCCACGGGCTTACGGCGCTGCGCGCCAGCTGTCCATTCGCCCATACGAAAAGCAGCAGCAGCACAAACGACAGGTGAATTCGAATTTCGACTCCGAAAATCCGCCCCGCGTGAATGGACCAGGTTCTCATGCTGTTCTGTAATCTTATATGTTTAGACGAGCCGGCGTGGTCCGGCGTTGTGCACTGAGGATTCCTCGGTCAAATCATGCGAATCATCGCAGGAAA
>QHZX01000117.1 GCA_003224835.1 Acidobacteriota bacterium
CCGGCCACGCGGCGAACATTTTCGAAAGTGAAATCGTCCGCGATAACTGCGCGCCAGCCATCAGTGCCGAATTTTATGGTGGTGGTCGGCCGCCGGTCATCGGTCGCCGGCATTTCAAGATCAACGTTTGCGGCCGTAGTCTCTGTCAGCATAAATTTGCTTTACCTAACTCCCCGTTCTTTCCTGGAAGCGCCGACGACTAAAGACCGCTGGGCGGGAGCGGCTTCTTTCAGACCAGCTTCTTCAATTTCTTTTCGTCAAGAAACTTTACGACCTTGCCCACATCCTGCGAATTAGCGCGCGTCGTGACCAGCAAAGCGTCTTCGGTGTCAATAACCACAATATCGCTCACCCCGACCACAGCAACAAACTTCTGCGGCGAGTGAACGTAATTCCCGCTCGCGTTCAGAGTGAAGATGCCCTGCGAAGAGATCAGGTTGCCGTCTGCTGATGTGCTCTTGGCAACGTGATGCTCGTGAAGCGCTGTCCATGAACCTAAATCGTTCCAGCCGAAATCCGCACGCAGACAAAAGATATTGGATTCCTGCTCGCCTTTCGCGGAACGCGGCTCCAGCACCGCATAATCGACGCTGATGTCCTCGCACCTTGGATAAAGCCGCCGGAAGGTCGCAGGAAACTTCCGGGTGCCATAGTCGGCGGCAATTTTCTCCAGCAATTCAGCCGTCTTGGGCAGGTGCTCGGTGAGCGCGTTGGCTAAAGTTGTTGCACTCCACAAAAACATTCCGCTGTTCCAATAAAAGTTCCCTGAGCGAACGAATTCGGCAGCGCGTTCCGCATTGGGCTTTTCGGTGAAACGCAGGACGTGACGGGCGTTGCCGGAGGCTAGCGATCCCGCCTGAATATAGCCGTAGCCCGTCTCTGGACGAGAAGGTTCTACACCGAGCACCACAATGTTTTCGCCAGCGGCGGCAATCTCAACCCCTTCGCTGAGCACTTCGCGAAAGCGGGTTTCATTGACAACAACGTGATCGGAAGGGAAGAGACCAATCACCGCATCGGGATTTTCCCGTCGCAAGATAAAAGCAGCCAGCCCGATCGCTGGAGCGGTATTGCGCCCCATTGGCTCGGCGATAACGTGCTCGGGCCGCAGTTTGCGCAGTTGCCCCACAATCTCAGGCCGGAGATCCTCGTTTGTAATAATCCAGAACTGCTTTGCAGAGGAGAGCGGCAGCAGACGCGCCACCGTCTGTTGAATCATTGTGTCTTTGCCGTCCAGGGCCAGCAGTTGCTTCGCACGCTTTTTTCGACTGAGCGGCCAAAAACGAGTGCCGCGGCCTCCGGCAAGAATCACGGGATAGAAGTTGGCGAGCATCGCAAAGATTGCAGATTGATGATTTCAGATTTTAAATTGAAGGCTCACGATAGTTTCGCGTCACACACCTTAAGCTTAGTAATTCGAATTCGTCAATCTGGAATCTGAAATCCGCAAACTTCAATCCAAAGAAGTCTCCGGCGGGGGACCCGGTTTTGCCGGCACGTATGATCTCAGAAACTGCACTTCGGCATCCGGTACAACTGTGAACTGCTGAATACTGGCTGGGACGACCACGGCGTCTCCCTTGTCGAATTTGACCGGCTCGTGGCCAGCAGCTTGCAGAATAGCCGAGCCTGCGATCGCAACCAGAATCTGCGCGGAACTCTTCCCATTAGCTGCAAGATTGAATTCGTGACCGCCATGCAGCGCAAATCTTTCTACTGCGAAGTAAGGAGATTCCACCAGCGGCAGCACGCGGTTTCCATTGCGCCCGGCTTTCGAAAAAGCCTGCGGTTTCACTTTGCCTGAGGCGGCTTGCTCCTTGATGACCCGAAGCCCGTCTTGCAAGTGCAGCTCGCGTGGCCGACCATAATCGTAAAGTCGAAACGTCGTGTCAGATTGCTGCTGCGTTTCTACAATGACCGAGCCCGGCCCCAGCGTGTGTACTGTTCCTCCAGCAACATAAATCAGGTCGCCTTCAGCAACCTTGATCCAGTTGAGCAACTCCTCGGCGCGATTTTCGTGGACCGCTTTTTCGAATTGCGCTCGGGTGGTCCCACGTTTCAGGCCAAGCCCAATTTCGGCGGATGGCGTGGCGTGCGCTACATACCAACATTCGGTTTTACCCCAAGGCTGTCCGATAGCACGAGCGTCGTCATCATCCGGGTGCACCTGGACGGATAATTTTTCGTGAGGAAACAAGAATTTCGCTAGCAGCGGGAATCGGGTTCCATCAGCAGGCGCATCTCCGACCAGTTCGCGCTGATATTGCGACGACACATCGGCCAAAGACTGTCCCGCGAGTGGGCCGTTTTGTATTTTGCAATGATCGCCGGTGAGGCACGAGTCGCCAATTTTCTCGGCGAAACGCTGCGAATAGATAGGCGACAGATCCAGCGTGCCCCAAGGTCGAGGATCGAACAGAGGCTGCATTAATAATGGATAGAGATCGCTCATTCCGCGTCGTGCTGCGCTGCTTAGAAGCGTAACTCAGCAGAGAGGCTGCCCGCAAAGGGCAATAGAGCATGAGAAATCGAGTCCGCCGCATAAATCGCTGATCGAATTGCCTGGCGTGTGGTCCCAGGCAGGGCCAGCCGTCGCGAGGTGACTGTGACTAAAGATTGGTTTTGTTTACAACTTTTTACAGCTCAGGGGTTGGGGAATACATCTTTGCTCGGGTACCCTGAATCTATGTTGCAATCAGCTCTGATACTGGGACAGCACTGGACCTAGGAAAAATATTTATGTTCAACAAATGTCTTGCGCGTTTGGGCTCTATAGCTCTGATCTTGGTTTTGTCAGCCTGCCTGCTGGCTCTTCTGGCGGTGTCCGGCAGCACGCAAAATACCTCGAAAGACAGGATTCTGTATGCTGTCGATTCTGCTCGAGTTGCGCCGGTGAAGGGTACAGCGCATCCGATGGCGCGTCAGCAGTTCAACAAAGGCCGGATTAGTCCTCAACGGCAGCTTACGGGTGTAGCG
>QHZX01000118.1 GCA_003224835.1 Acidobacteriota bacterium
CCGCCAGGTCTAAGGTGATGAATTAATTTCTGAATGGCAAGGACGGGATCGGGATAGTACATCAGCACCATCCGGCCGATTATCGCGTCAAACTTCTGATCGAAATCCAGAATTGTTGGGTCAGCTTCTACAAACCTTACATTCCTGAGTCGCAGGCTGTCAGCGCGTGTATTAGCCCATTCCACAGCGGCCGGGGCGGGATCTGCGCCGATCACTTCTCCGCCTTGCCCTACCAAATCAGCCGCCAAAAAGGCCGAGTCTCCGGCGCCAGAGCCAACATCGAGAACGCGCATCCCTGGAGCAATGCCTGCCTGTTCGAGCAACTGACGAGTGAATGGAGCAAAGGCCCCCGCCTGATCACTGAGCCGTTTCAGTTCATGATCGGAATGACCCAGTGCATAGAGGGACTGTCGGCTTGCCGCAGTTTCCATTGCGTGCCTCTAAAATTCCACGCGAACACCGAGCTGGACCTCACGTTTCGTGAGCGCCGAAGTGAATCCCAGCGGTTGACTTGGTGATCGGTCCGTGGTTCCGTGCACATTGAACGGAGCCATCAACTCTGCGCCCACAGTGTTGTTCACAGCGGCATAGTTAGTCCGATTACTGATGTTGAACCCTTCAGCCATGAACTGAAGCGTACGATGCTCGCCGAACCTGAATTTCTTTCCAAGGCGCATGTCGAATGACAGGTAATCAGGGCCCATACCGCTGTTGCGAGGCGCGCCTGGCGGACGGTCGTTAGTAAAGTGATTGTCGCCGTTGATATCAGCACCAGCCAGCAGATTAAATGGATGACCACTGTTGTAGCTGACCACGGGAGATAATTCGAAGCCCGACAAGATGCGCGAATGTTCCCACGGGCTCTCAACTATCGCCGCAAACACCACTTTGTGTCGTTGATCAAAATCCGAGAGCGCTCGCTCGGTATTCAATGCCGCTTCATTGAAGGCAGCATAATCGCTATTGAAATCTGTAGAATCGTCAATAGCTTTGCTGTAGGTGTAATTGGCTATCAGACTGAAGCTCTCAGAGAACCGCTTTTTGATTTCTAGAATTCCCCCGTGGTAGACCGCATTTGCCACTGAGGCGTATTCATTATTCTGAAGTATCGTGCGCGTTGGATCCGCGAAACACAGGCCGGGATTCGTGGCGCATTGCGGCGCCCCCCAATCTTGAAAAGGAAGACCATTGGTTGGCAACCCGTTAGCGCCAGGTGCGCCGCTTACGACCGGCGCTCCCGGCAGCAGATTTCGATCAACAGCCCACGGCAGATGAGTGGTGTGGACATATATGTAATTGGCCGAAATCGATGTGCCTTTGCCAATCTCGCGCTCCACTCCAAAAGAGCCCTGCTGTGACTGTGGGTTGCGATAATTGGGTTGACTGAAGAATAAGACTGTTCCTGGCGGCAAGGGACCCGAATTTGAAACCGTGAGACCGAATTGCGTCAGGTCTGCGGGCGAAATGCATGCATTGGCTCCTTTAGCGGGCGTCCCGCACAAAATTTTGTTGTTCTGCAGAGTATTAGGTTGAGCGCCCTCCGCAAACAAAGTCCGGAAAATCGCTGGAGAGTTCAGGGCTGGGTTGCCGGGCACACCCAGAATTGAAACCAGACTATTCGCAATTTGCCGATCACCATTGATGTTCGCCAACGTTTTCACGACGTTGGGTATTTGCGCATAAATTGGCGAGTAGAAGATCCCGTACCCGCCGCGAAGCACGGTCCGGTGATGGTTAAACAGGTCCCAGGCAAATGAAACCCGCGGAGCGAAGTTCTTCTTGTAAGTGCTTAGCGGCCCATATTGCGAGTCGAGTTCGTAACGCAAGCCGTAATTCAAGCTCAAGCTATGACCAATTTTCCAGTCGTCTTGGATGTAACCCGCAGTGAAAGGCCTCGTCTCGACGTAGCGTGGATCACCAAACCCTTGTTCGTAGAAGGCGGGAGCACCTAGGCTCCAAGACTGAAGAGTGCTGATGGGAGCGGAGGCAACCGTAGCTGGCAAACCGCACCCTCCACTAGCTACCGGAACAGACGGCAGCTCCAGGCAATTGCTCAGGAGAATCCCAGGTAGATCGAGAAACTCGAAACGTCCAGCGAAAAAAGTGTCCGAGGTGCTGTTATTGCCGCGGACCAGCTCATATTCATACCGGCGGGCGGTGGTGTGGCTGGGCAGGAAGATGCCGCGACCAAAAAATCCATAACCTTGAACATCCAGTCCTGGCCCTCCCAAATCATTGGTATCCACATTGAACTGATACCAATTCCACTGCAAGCGGGCTTCGTTGGAGGACCTCGGGCTGAACTGATGGAACCACGATCCCTGGAGAGTGCTGTCCCAATTGAGCACCGAGGTGCCGCGGGAAAAGCCGACCAAAGCCTGGACGTCAGGATCGGATTCCTTAAGATGAGCAAAGGTGTAGCGCAGAAAAGCCTGATTAGTTTCATTGAAGCGATGGTCGAGCCGGGCGGATGCTGCGTGTTCTCGCGTCGGGAACGGAAAAAGTCCCCCACTCTTTTCAAATTGATTCACGATGAACTTGTTCAATGCGAGGTGCCCGGGACTTACAAACGGATTGCTCACAGCCGTTGGGTCAACCGTCAAAATGCTCTGCAACGCAAGAGCACAGGTAGCAGCAGGCAAGAAGGTCGGTGATCCTGACGGGTAATTTGAAATGCAGGGTACGTTTGGGTTCCCAGGATCGTTGGCCAGGGCAGAGATAATCGGGGACTGCACAGCAGTCGGCGCGAAAATGCTGCTGTTCGTGAGCAAAGGGACTGAGTGCTCGGCATCTGCTCGCAGCCCTTCGTATCCCACGAATAAGAACGTCTCGCCTTTTTTAATCGGGAAGCTCAGAGTGCCACCGAATTGCTGGCGGCTTAGCGAATTCTTGATCGGTGCGCCTCGAGCATCGAGCGTGAACTGACCGGGGAGCAGGGCGGGGCTGAAGGCAAATGGATCCCTGGCGTCCATGGCGTCGTTGCGGAAGAATCCATAGAGACTTCCATGCGCTGCGTTTGCGCCCGATTTAGTGACAATGTTGATGGAAGCGCCACTCGCACTACCGAGATCAGCGGAATAGTTGCTGCGATTGATTTGGAATTCCTGCACGGCATCCTGACTTATGTTCAAACGGACTCCGCCTGCATCATCGTTCGCCTCGCCCCCGTCGACGGTGATGCTGTTGCCTCTGCCGTTGCTTCCATAAAAAGAGAGGCCGCTCTGCGGTGTCTGTTTCACGCGGAAATCGGCATTGTCGGCTAGGGTATTTGAATTACTTACACCGGGCATCAGCAACGCGAAAGTGAGGTAATCTCGCCGATTAATGGGAAGGTCTTGAATGGAACGTTCCCCTACCACGTCGGCTTGCGAGCCTCTTGAAGTGTCTACGACTGCCGGCTCCGACATGACCTCCACAACTTGCTTCAGCGCGGAAACTTTCATGTGGAAATCCACAATCGCGGTTTCTCCGAGATCCAAGGCCACATTTTTGTAGACTTGAGATTCGAACCCGGCCATCGCAGCGGTTACTTCATAGGTCGCAGGGGAGAGGTTTGCTATTCGATACTGGCCGACCGAATCGGTCACAGCGCTGTGACGAGTACTCCGCCCAGAGTCGACAACAGCGACGGTGACATTTTGCATCAGGGCACCGGACGAGTCCTTTATGGTGCCAGTGATGTCTCCGGATGCACCCACGCCTTGAGCAAATAAATCGGCTGCAGATACCAGGAATAGAACGCAAAGAAGCAAAACAGAACGTTTCATAAACCCCTCCTTACAACATGCGGAGCAAAACGCGAGAACTGATTAGGCCAGCTTGGAGAAGGTCGGGCTGACTATACACCTTCTGGCAAGTTGCGAAAGCCCTTCTTGATCTCCGTTAGCCGGCTGGCAGGTCTCGTTTTGCAATTCGAACACATCTGTTGTGCCATCAATCGCTTCCGGGCTCAATCCTCCATAGCTCTCCAGTTGCTCTCTAGTGTGTCTCTGACAAGGACGCGGGTTCGACATTGTGAGGGCGGGGTGCCTGAGCTGACAAGAGATTTGCTTGTATCCGGCAGCACTTGGAGGTGTACCCAAGGCTCTGAGTAAGAACATGTGATTAACGAGAACTCATCGCACGGCCGACAAGGCTGAGTTCCTTTTGTACGGAGGGCTAAATCTGATGCGAAGAAGCAAATAGAACCTTGCCCCTCACCCT
>QHZX01000119.1 GCA_003224835.1 Acidobacteriota bacterium
AAGACCGTGGAATTCGATTTTCTCGACATCGCAGGCGGCACCGAGTACGGCCACATGCACCATGTGGTATTCACGGTGATCGATGCAAATCATCACAGCGAGGATTGGACCTACATGACGCCCGGGGACAAAGCAATCCACGCGCATTTCGACTTGCAGCGCGTAAATTGAAGGAGTTGTAAATCCGGTAAGACGATCAGGAAAACAGGATGGACCGTGAGTGGAATGACAATCAGCCGATTTATCGCCAACTGCGAGACCGCGTGGTCGCGATGATACTCGACGGGGTGCTCAAAGAAGGGGACCCGCTGCCCTCGGTGCGGAATGTTGCGGCCGACTATCGGCTCAATCCGCTCACGGTCCTGAAAAGTTATCAGGAACTGGTGGATGAGGAACTGGTGGAGAAGCGGCGCGGGCTGGGCATGTTCGTCAAAGATGGCGCGCGTAGCATGCTGCTGAAGGGCGAACGCCGCAAATTTCTTGCGGAAGAATGGCCGAGGATTTACGAGAACATTCAGCGGCTTGGCCTGACCGCCGACGAGTTGCTGAATGGCGGGGCAGGGCACCGCTCGAAGTCAAAAACCAAAGAGGAGGAACGCTGACAGAATGCCAGTTATAGAAGCACGCGGACTCCGCAAGGTTTTCGGCAAAACGGTTGCGCTGGATGGGATTGAGTTGCGCGTCGAAGAGGGCCGCATTCTCGGGCTGATTGGTCCAAACGGCGCGGGTAAAACGACGGCGCTGAATGCGATTCTCGGCCTCGCTCCATATGAAGGACAGTTGAGAGTTCTGGGCCGCAATCCGTGGGAAGAGCGTGATCAGCTTATGCGCGATGTGTGCTTCATTGCCGATGTCGCGGTGCTGCCGCGCTGGATGCGGGTTTCGCAGGCCATAGATTATGTGGCCGGCGTGCATCCGCGATTCGATCGCGCGAAGGCGGAAGCTCTTTTGGCGAAAACAACGATCAAGTATGGAAGCAAGATCAGAGAACTGTCGAAGGGCATGGTGACGCAACTTCACCTGGCACTGGTGATGGCAATTGACGCGAGATTGCTGGTGTTGGACGAGCCGACGCTTGGACTCGACATCCTGTTTCGCAAGCAGTTTTACGATTCACTGCTCAACGACTACTTCGATCGCAGCCGCACGATTGTTGTCTCGACACATCAGGTGGATGAGCTGCAGCACATCCTGACCGATTTGATGTTCATCGATCGCGGACGAATCGTGCTGAGTTGCAGCATGGACGAATTCGAGTCGCGCTATGCCGAAGTGACGGTGAAGCCTGATCAGGCCGCGGCAGCACGCGCGCTCAAGCCGATAAATGAGCGACAAATGTTTGGGCGCAGCGTCGTGCTGTTCGATCTAAAGCTGAACCATATCGATCGTCAGCAAGTTGCCTCGCTTGGTGAAGTGCACACACCCAGCATCGCTGATGTGTTCGTGGCAGTGATGGGCAATCAGGCCGGCATGGCACAAGGAGCAACCAGATGAATACACAATCGCATGCCATGCCTGAATCTTCATTCCAGTCGCAGGGGATCGCGCCGGCAAGTGTCTCGCAGGCTCAGATTCTATATTGGTCGATTCGACGAGAACTCTGGGAGAACCGCTCGATCTATATCGCGCTGGCCGCCGTCGCGGTCATGTTCCTGTTCGGGTTCGTGGTCAACATGGTTACTCTGCGGCACCGCATCAGCACATCCCCTTTGGATCCGGCGCTACAGCGCCACGTACTCGCCACGCGGTACGAACTGGCGGGGGCTCTGATCATGGGGACAGCGCTCATCGTGGGAATCTTTTACTGTCTGGATGCTTTGTATGGAGAGCGCCGCGATCGCAGCATTCTCTTCTGGAAGTCACTTCCAGTTTCCGATGTCACCGCCGTACTTTCGAAGCTCGCGATTCCGATCGTAATTCTGCCGCTTCTCAGTTTCGCGGTCACAGTTGCCACGCAGTTCTTCATGCTTCTGCTGAGCACCGTCATACTCGCGGGGAGCGGCGTGAACATAGCGATGATGTGGAGAGAGGCGTCGTTCTTTCAGGTCTCATTCGTGTTGCTGTATCACCTCCTCACAGTTCACGGGCTGTGGTACATGCCACTCTACGGCTGGCTGCTGATGGTTTCGGCCTGGGCTCCGAGAGCGCCATTTATATGGGCTGTCTTGCCGCCGTTCGTGATCTGCGGACTCGAAAGAATTGCGTTTAATACTTCGTATTGCCTGAACCTGCTTGGATACCGCTTGACGGGATCCCGGTCAGGAAATGGCATGGCGGAGCACAGTGCGCCGAGTGACTTCATGGCAACGCTCATCCCCCACCATTTTTTCAGTGAGCCTGGTCTGTGGACTGGGCTTGCAGTGGGCGCGGCGTTTCTATTTGTAGCCGTGCGGCTGCGCCGGTACCGGGGACCGATCTGATTCGAATACATGTTTGGTTCAAGAAGTCGCGTTGCTGAAGGAGTAAGGAATTATGAGCACAAAAGCGCAAATGACAGTCCCGGCAGGGCCCGGTTACAGCCGAATAAAAATGAAGTGGAACCGCAACCCGGGGAGAATCGCCGGATTCTGGTACTTGCTTTTATGCATGCTTCCACTGCGACTGGTATACATCCCGAACAAACTTTTTGTGCACGGAAATGCAGCCGCGACCGTGAACAACATTGCCACACACCAGTTGCTTTTCCGGTTTGGAATTGTTTCGGACCTGGCTGGCGGGGTGGTGCTGATTTTCCTTACGCTCGCCTTTTACCGGCTGTTCGCGCAAGTCGATCGAAATCTTGCAGTGCAGGTTGTCATTTTCGGGGGAGTGATGCCATCCCTCATCTTCTTC
>QHZX01000120.1:0-1662 GCA_003224835.1 Acidobacteriota bacterium
ACGGATATCGCGGGTTGAGTTCTAGAGCGCGGCGAAACTCCTGCTCCGCCGCTACAATATCGAAATCGTAATGCAGAATGGCAATTGCCAGCGAGGTACGCCCTTCTGCCGTCTCTTCGATCTCCAAAGACTTGCGAGCCGCGGCTTTTGCTTTTCCACAACCATCCGACGGTGAAGTAAGCCCCCAAAAACCAGCGGAGGAGGCGCAGTCGGCCAACCCAGCGTAAGCAGCAGCGTAGGATGGATCTCTTTCAATAGCCCGTTCGAAGTATTCAGCGCCTCTTCTGAAACCCTCCCCTGTTCGTTTGTTCCAGTAGTAACGGGCCTTCAGGTATGCTTCATAGGCTTGCGCGTCCACAGGGTGAACTCTTGCCAGCTGCTCCTGTTCGCTCGGCGTCATCTTAACTTGGATTTCTCTGGCAACGGCACGTGCGACTTCGGTCTGTAATTCCAATACGTCACGCAGGTCGCGGTTATAGCTCTCGGCCCACAGATGCTGGTCGGTTCGGGCTTCGATCAGCTGCACGGAGATCCGTACCCGTTCGCCGGATCGAAGCACCGCACCTTCCACCACTGCGTCCACTCCCAGTTCCCGCGCAAGCTCCGGCACTGGCCGGTGCACGCCTTTGTAGTGCATCGCGGTGGTGCGGGAGGTTACGCGAATGGCACTGATCTTGGCAAGGCTGGTGATCAGAGCTTCCGTCAGGCCGTCCGCAAAATATTCCTGCTCCGGATCACGCGACAAATTCTCAAGAGGAAGTACTGCAAGGGAAAGGATGGAGCTGGCAGTTCCATGCCTGGGATACTCCGTGATCCCAATGAAGCGATACCCACGCCTGGGAAGCGTCTCGATATAACGCGGGGTTTCGGCAACGTCTCCGAGGGCCTCTCGCAATCGCTTGATCGCGTTATTGATTCCGTGGTCAAAATCCACGAAAGTGTCAGAAGGCCAAACCCGCTTGCGCAGTTCCTCGCGGAGAATCACCTTGCCGGGCTGCTCCAACAGAATTTGCAGGATTTGAAGAGGCTGCTCCTGCAGCCGGACTTTGGTCCCCTCCCGGCGCAGCTCCCCGGCGTCTTGATCCAGTTCGAAAGCTCCGAACCGGACGCTCGCACGTGATAACCGCAAATCCTGCACAGAAGCCTCCAGCGCGGCTCGGTAGGAAAGTTTAGCACCACTGATTTGACCCGGATAGCTACAAATCTCCTGTTTCCGGCCTGCGGGAGAGAGATAGGAGCAACACAGGAGAGCGATACGGGATTTACTCGTTCCGCCGAATTTGAGATAACCACCACGCATCAGGGTGATGTAGCCCTGAAATCTTCGTGGGAGACATAAAAATGAAAAACAATTTGATCGCAAGGACAACTCTAGTGGTCGTTGGCCTCGCCCTTTCTCTAATCGTTGCGGCACCAGCGCACGCTACACAGTGTTCGTTGGCGAATGTGGCGGGCAGTTATGGATATACCGCAAGCGGATTTGTCGCCATTGCGCCCGGTTCATTTATTCCAGCTGCAGCCGCCGGTAGGATCACTTTTGACGGAACTGGTCATGTCAGCGGAACCCAGACTCGAGTTGTAGGCGGCGCTTCCCTGGACGAGACGTATTCGGGGACGTACACCGTAAATTCCAATTGCACAGGCAGTTTCACCGTGCTGGTG
>QHZX01000120.1:1820-7137 GCA_003224835.1 Acidobacteriota bacterium
TTTCCCGTAGTGATCTTTAAGCTCGGGCCCGCTGGTTTGGCCTTTGCTTATCAGGTAAAAAGGAGGATTGAAAATGATGGCGGCTAGACTGAGATTGACTGTTCTGGCCGAGACTCTGACGATCCTAGGGTCAGCCTGTGGAGGTGGAGCGAGCCCGCCTTCTGTACCACCTCCTCCGAGTATTTCAATCCTCACGACCTCCTTGCCCGACGGAATGGTGACCTTTGACTACACACAGACAATTCGGGCGTCGGGCGGGGTTGCGCCGTTCGTTTGGAAGGTGAATTCAGGAAGCCTGCCCCATGAGTTGAATCTACAACAAAGTTCGACCAGTTCCGCAACCATTTCTGGAACTGCGGACACTGCCCAAACTGCGGGTTTTACGATCAAGGTTACAGATGCTAAGAACCAAATCGCTATCCAGTCATATACCGTCAACATCAAGAACCTGGTATCAGCGCAACTGCAAGAAGTCCAGGACCAGGTTCCAGCAGGAGCCATCGAAATTCGGGCCATCAATGCGGGTCCATTCAACCCGTTATCGTGGCAACAAGGCACATTGAACTGGGTGCCGGATGTACGCACTCCGATGTTCGCTCCATTGGCCGGGATGTTTCAGAATATTTACTCTCCCTGGCCGCTTGAGCAAGCAAATGATTGGCGCATGTTTTATGGGGGTTGGGATGGAACTGCTACCTCTAATGACCGAGTGTACAGCGTCACAACCCCTGACTTTCTAATTTTCGGCAGCCGCCAATTAGTGATCGACCATGGGGACTTTCTGCATGTCAACAACGAGAACGTTACACAATTCGCTGACGGCTCCATGCACATGATGTCCACAACGACTGTGAGCACGACCAGCAATGACAAGCCCACTTATTTCTCGAGTCCGGATGGATCAATTTGGAACGGATCGCCGGAGCCTTATCAGGCGCAGCTGAGTGACGTGGTCTCAATTCCCGACGACCCGATATACGCAGCAACCGACTACAACGGCGGAAACGTTCTGCTGTGGGACAAGAACAGTTGGATCCTTTACTACAGTGAAGGCGTTTACGGCGGGAACGGCAAGGTGTTCCGAGCGACCAGTACCTCGCCACCTGACTTTCAGAGTGCAGGTTCAGTCCTCAATACAAGCCACTATGCAAATGACGTGAAGAAGTTTCAGGTTGGAAGCAAAAGTTGGTATGTGATGCTGCTTTACATCGAACGAGGAGCCTCAGTTGTTCGTAATCCGACCTTCTCGTATAGCCTCTCCAATGATGGTATAGCTTTCGGGCCGGAGTACCCGTTATTTGGAGGTCTGCTTCCTGAAGATCATTTCGTGACGACCCCCGCGTTCGTGACAAAGCAAGGCAGTATTCTGGGGGTGCTTTACGGCGCCAATCCAGTGGATCTCCTTAATGCAGCAAATCAGATTTATGCCCGTTGGTTACAGAAGAAAGTCGTGATTACGGATTCTTCCGGCGCTCAGTTCGTGCTGCAGGGCGGCTACGGTCCCGATCGCCAGCGGTTCCATGTTCCGCAGTCAGGATTCCTTCAGGGCAAAATTCTTGTCTATTGCGAAGACGGGGTCACACCTCTCGCCGCAGGATCCATAGGCGTGAGTTCTGGAAAGGCATACGAACTTATTTTGAAGTGAATGCTCGTATTGGTTTGGTCGAACTACGTATCTGAAGCGGCTTGTCTTGGCATATCGGTAGGTGTGCAGGGGATACGAGCTCGCGTGATCCCGGTACCGGGTACTCAGTCAGAGGCCGCGCCCATTCCGATCGCCATTGGGCGATCGTTAATCTCATTTATAGATGTGGGAACGAGCTTCTGGGTCTTTCGCAGCCAGTCGGCAACCATCTTCTCGGCGTATAGCAATTGCTCCATAGTCATGGCCTTGCTGATGCTCTTGCTGGTTCGGGAAATCTGGGCGCTGGCAATCAGGCACCACTTATAAGCCAACAGTAAATCAGTAGCGCTGGTTTTTCGCATCCGGTACAACTGCGACAGGATTAATTGGGCGATCGGAGAACCTTGCTCCGCCGCTTCCTGGCATTCCGTCAACATCGAATCGCCCTGCAAGTTTCCATCCGAGCAGTTCTTTAAAAAATTGCTGAAGACAGATTGCGAGCTACTGTCTTGATTCATGGTCATGAACAGGAGCTCAACGCGGCTTGAAACTCCAAGCTTGTCAAATATCCGAAATAAATAATTCTTGACAATAGATTTAGTCCATTAGCATCGACCGCGTTCACCGTCGGCGCGGAGGCCAAGGCTTCCAAGGCCACCGACATTTCCTGACTATTCGCCCAGACCTGCCCGCCGTGCACGCACTGAATGCACTTCCCCAATTTCTCAATCGATTCCGAACGGCAAAACACTCCGCGAGCTCCAGCTCTAAACGCGTCGACGACAATCTGCGGTTTTGAGGAGTCCATCAGAACTACGGTCCGTACATCCGGGCGCGCCGACCGCAGTTCACGCACTATCTCAAGGCCGCGATAACTTTGCTCTTCGAGGTTGGCACCGATCACCAGCACATCAATCGCGTGCTCCAGTACAGTTTTTAAAACTGCACGCGAGGAATCCAGGCTTGAGACTTCCAGAGTGCGATCACGCCGTAGTGCCTCAGCAAGTAATTGTGTATGAATGGCTGAACTATCTAGGACTAATATCCGAATCGGATTTTCGTTCGTTCTAACACGTTCCATCTCGCCTCCCCAAAGCGAAGTTGTCGGCGGAAATCCTGAGAGAGCGCCCAATCCAACGCAGATTAGGCATATTGGTTTCTAATCCAGTTCAAAATCGTAACTGTCTTACTTCTAGGGGGAGGTGGTGTCGGAATACCGGAAGACGCGGCCTACAGTGTTTATTGTATGCAGTCTATAGTAGGTTTTTAAATGACGCAAGAATTAATGACAGCATTTTTTTTCACAGATACCGTTCGTTTGCAGCCAGGTGCAGACATTTGCAACTCCCGAAGCGCAAGGTAGGGGAACTTCGGTCACAAAACAATGGCACTAAAGTGCCCTGCCATGGCCCGATCTGGCGGTATGGACCAGCATTCTTTTCAGCCGTTTAGCCACTTTAAAGTAATCGCGCGCTAAGAATTTCAAATTCGGTGATTTTAGGCTCAGAGATACCGGTCATTTCTCTCTGTCAGTAGAGAAGTCCTACTCACGAGTGAATGTCTGCCTCGGCGCAACGTTCTACTCCACAAGGCATGAGAAGACCTGCAGCGAGAGTTTGTACCTCTTGCAGGGAACTGCACTCGCGCCTAATCTCACTTCATCGCGAGCAACAAACTCTTCGGAGTTCCATCCCCCTGCTTGTGAAATGAAGGTTTGCCGGATTGCTTAACAGCCATCCGTCTCCCTAAAGCTCCCGTTGGTTCTTATCATCGCGGCGTTCGGGCACAACTTTGCAGTTTTAATGGTCAAGCAGTCGCTGTGACCCAGAGGGCGAAGCTATGAGCACACTAACTCACGAATGGAATTCCGCAGTACCGGTTCCCGTCTCTGCGCCTGATGAGCAGAGCTGGTATGCGTTGCTTACCCGCGCGCGTCATGAAAAAATTGTTGCTCAGCGGTTACGCGAAGTTGGCGTCACATCTTTTCTTCCGACCATCACTCAAGAGCGCCGCTGGAGCGATCGGAAAAAAATGGTCGAGTTCCCACTGTTCAGTTGCTACGTCTTTGCGAAGTTGTTCCCTACGAATGAAGGACGCATGAAAGCATTGCGCATTGAAGGCGTGTACAGCCTTGTAGGCACTCGCGGAGAAGGAACAACGATTCCCGACGAACAGATCGAGGCCGTCCGCCGAATCGCGGAAGAACAATTGACCTGGCATACTCATCCTTTTCTCAAAATCGGACAACGCGTGCGCATTCGTAGCGGCGCTTTGAATGGCGTGGAAGGAATTCTTACAGCTCGCAGCGGAGAATCCACACTGGTCGTATCTGTCGATGCGATTCAAAGGTCATTGGCGGTTCGCATTGAGGGCTACGACGTCGAGCCGGTATAACCTGCTGTCCCCGGGCCCTTTCAGTTCATCCCAAAATCAGGTATTCACGTGGCAGAAAACGCAACTACAACAGTTCGTCTGCTGGTTGTAAGCAGGGAGCCCGCTGTCCTCCGGCCGCTGTGGTCAATCGGTGAATCCAATTCGTGGCACCTGGAAACCGCGGGCAGCGGTTGGGAAGCGCTGGAACGCATTCAGTCCGGCGCGGCACCTGATCTGCTGTTGTTGGACCTGCCGCGAGGCGATTCCGACAGCTTGCACGTATTGCGCTGGGTGCGCCGTCTTCGTCCCGAATTGCCGATCATACTGCTCTCCCACGCGGAAGATATCTCGCGCGAAAAAGAAGCTCTCCGGTTAGGTGCGCAGGATTTCCTGATCCGGCCATTCCAGGACGCAGAACTCGAATCAGCGATTCAACGGCATCTCGCGGTTCCGCAAGACCCAAGCCGCGGGAACTTCGCTAGCGACGACGTCGAAGATTTGGGTGACGAAACATTCTTTGTTGGCGCGAGCCCGATAATGCAGAAACTTCGGGCGCAAGCCGAACTGTTGGCCCAGGCCGATGTACCTGTCCTTATTGTGGGTGAACCCGGTACCGGCAGGGAAACGACCGCCCGCCTGATTCACAAGTTATCAGTCCGCTCTGGTTTCAGGTTCTTGAAGGTAAATTGTGCCGCGTTGCCGGGCGACTTACTTGAAAGGGAACTTTTCGGACACGGCGGCAGTTCTTCGAAGAGGGGAGAGCCATCCTACGTTGGCAAGTTTGAACTTTGCGACAAAGGCACGCTGTTCCTTGACGAAATCGTTGAGATGCCGATTGCTTTGCAAGAAAAGCTGCTTCACGTAATGCAGGAGAAACAGTTCTTGAAGCCCGGGGCGGGCAGTTATCTCAATGTTGATGTCCGGATCTTAGTCTCAAGCGATATCAATATTGAGCGCGCACCTTCTGATAGCAAACTTCGCGAAGACCTTTATTACCGTTTGAGCGCGTTCACGGTGCACGTTCCAGCGTTGCGTCAACGCCGGGATGAGATTCAAATCCTGCTGCAGCATTTCATGCACAAATTAGCCCGGCACTACGGACTTCAGCAGCGAGAGTTTTCGCCCGCAGTGCTGAATGCGTGTCAACACTATTCATGGCCGGGCAATGTCGCCGAACTAGAAAGTTTCGTAAAGCGCTACCTGATGATCGGGGACGAAGAACTGAACTTGTCTGGATCCGGTGCCAACGGATCAGCAGGGAAGCGCATATCGCTAGGCACTCCCGGACATGGCTTTGGCGATGGGAGAGCAGGGCAAGAC
>QHZX01000121.1 GCA_003224835.1 Acidobacteriota bacterium
CGGCGAGATTTGCAAGATCCGCAAAGACGATCGGAGTTAATCAGGCGAGCGGGTGATGCATGGTCAAACGTCATTCGGTTTGACCAGTTGCAAGGATGCTTGACTGACTCTCCTGCTAAGGAGTTGGAAAAACTCAGTTCCCTGTATCTGGAAACGCCGGCGCCGACTGATAAGCGAGAACTCACTGGCCGGCTGAGGATTCTAAGTCACATGAAAGATGAGCTGGAGAAAGCCGGAGTTCTGCCATTGATGTTGCGCGATATTTCGATGGCCGAATATACGCGGCCAGGAGATCCGCAGAAGCTTGACTTTGGCTATTCGACCGGAGGCGGGTTAAAGTTTCTGCAGGCGGTCTCGCTGACGCAGCGAGTTGAGGCGGGAATGATTCTTGCCGCGCGCTTTCCGCAGATTGCAGCCAGCATGCGGGAAAAGAAAGGCGTGAAGGCCTGGTTGACAGCGGTAGTCGACGATGGCCTGCCACGCCGCGACGACGTGAATTTTGCGCTCGACATGATGCAAGAGTGCGGAATCGTGGTGGCGCGTACGGCAGAAATGCCGCGGGTTGCAGAGGCAATCAGATCGGAACTCAGAGCGCAACCCTAACTCCTGTCATCCTGAGCGAAGTGAAGCGCGTACGACGTTCGACTTCGACGTACTTTTTTAGCGATTAAACCGACTAAAAACTAGTAACTTCTTTCCACAAACCCATGACAATCACAAATTCGTTACGCGGCGCAATGCGCCGGATTGCAGGCGTGTCTTTCGTTAACCGGATGACACAATCGGGAAGCATTTTCGCGGGCGGCGCGTCTGCCCAAAAACTCGTGGGCAAACGCCGCACGGTTCCGCTCCCCTCGATACTCAACACTTACGGTCCGCGGGCACAGACCGTGCTTCGCCCCACGCCGATGAACCTGCGCCGCTTTTCAGAAACGCCGGTGGCGCGGCGGGCGATCAACACTATTAAGGACCACATTGCCGGAATGCGCTGGCGGGTGCAATCGAAACCGGGTGCGTCCCAATCGGTAGATGCCGAAAGCCGGATCCGAATTCTCACCCTCAACTTCGCCGCGCCCAATCCCGATGACTCGTTTCGCTCGCTGGCGGAGCAGGTACTCGAAGACGTGATTGTCGGCGGATTCGGAACGATCGAAGTCGAAGCGACAGGCGACGTTGACCATCCGCTCGCATTGTGGCCTGTTGATGGCGCGACCATCCACATGCGCGCCGATTGGGACGGGATGCCGAGTTCGATCAGATACGAGCAGGTCACGTCCAAATCCGGGCCGAACGCCAACATTCTTTTGGCGGACGACGAACTGATCTACATGCGTCTCAACCCGCGCACATTTACGCCGTTCGGGCTGGGGCGGCTTGAAGTTGCGTTCGAATCGATCAATGCATTCCTCGGCGCGCATCGTTACGCGGGACGGCTCGCCTCAAACTCAGTGGTCGAATATGCGCTTTGGCTGCAGAACACGACTCCCGAGCAGCACGAGCGCCTGATCCGCTGGTGGCAGGATGAAATTGAGGGGACTGGTCGAGTTCCGATACTCTCCGTCGAAAATAAACCTGAAGTGCTGCGCTTCGGCGGAGGAACTGATGCTGATCTGCGATTGCAATGGCAGGAATTCCTTCTGCGAATTATCGCTGACGCTTTCGATCTGCCTCCGCAATCGCTGGGGCTCGAGCGCGACGTGAACCGCTCGACTGCCACAGAGATGAACGATCAGGCGTTCCGCCAGGCGATCGTGCCGACAGCACGATTGTTTGCCGAATATCTGACCCGAGACGCAATTTGCAAAAAACTTGGCTGGGACGATCTCGAGTTCGTCTTCACGGATGTGGACGGGCCTGGCGACGCGATGGAAGAGGCTCAGATCCAGCAGATCCTGATTCAATCGGGTGTGCTCACGGTGAATGAGGTCAGACAAATGCGCGGGCTAGCGCCGATCTAGACAGCCGTTAGCAGTCAGCGATATGCAATCAGCACTCAGCACTTAGCACTCAGCACTCAGCAAATATTAAATTCTCTGTCATTCCGAGGACCTTCAGGTCCGAGGAACCTGCTTTTTGATTCACCAGCAGGTTCCTCACCGCTAAAGCGGTTCGGAATGACAGTCAGTTTAGAAAGCGTTCGCGAACTCTGATAGCTGAGTTGTGGTTGCCAGTAGCAAAAAGCCAGGAGCTAAAAACCAATTTATGAACTTCCAACTTGCATCGATGGCGATCGCTATGCCTGCGGTCCATGGCCATCCGA
Organism: Acidobacteriota bacterium; assembly: GCA_003224835.1. GTDB lineage: Bacteria > Acidobacteriota > Terriglobia > Terriglobales > Acidobacteriaceae > Gp1-AA145. The sequence continues at coordinate 2,261 of QHZX01000121.1, forward strand.
ACCGGGAACCATTTCGAGGCGTATTGACGTTGGTGGACACGCCTTCTGACAAGCCGCCGGCCGGGTCTCGCGGGCATCGCGTGATTCTGACCCGGACAGCCGCCGAGCGCGCGCTGCCTTCACTACTGGGAATGGCGCTGGATTATTCGCCCAGCTTCGATCGCCACGACGCACGAAGAAAAATCGGTGTCATTACGCGTGCAGAAGTCACGGGCAAAGAGCTTGAGCTTAGTGGCTATCTGTTTGCCAAAGATTTCCCAGAAATTGTGCAGCAGATCGAGTCGGGAATTATTCACGCCGGCGGTGCGCGAAAGCGCACACAAAATCCGCTCGGCATGTCATACGAGATTTCCGACGCCAGCGTCGCCGATGTGCGCGCGAAAATCTGGACACTCACGCATGTGACCTTTACCGGAGCGGCAATTTTGCGCCGCGATAAAGCTGCTTATCGGGATACCTGGATCGAGTTGGAATAAATCAGCGATCAGACGTAGGCCATCGGCTGTCAGC
>QHZX01000122.1 GCA_003224835.1 Acidobacteriota bacterium
AACGGTTGCCGGTCTCCGCGTCCTTGTCGAAAATCGTCAAACGCATCGTGACCTTCAACGGCGCAGAGTAGGTCATGCCGCGCTCTTCGCATTCAGGCACGTCGTACTTCAATTGCAAGCCGACAGGATCGCCGCATTTATTGCAAAAGTCCGGAGTGTTCGCGTTGTAGGTGCCGCACTTATGGCAGAGCACGTCGCCGGGATGAAATGGATCGGTAATCACCGTCGAACCGCAGTTCTTACAAGTGGTGCGCAGGTGATGCAGCCCTTTCAAGTGGCCGCATTTGCACTCCCAATTGCCGATCGCGTAGTCGACGAACTCAAGTTGCGAGATGTTGCGGAAATCGCTGATCGGGAATACAGACTGAAATACCGACTGCAAACCAGCGTCGTCGCGCTCGCTGGGGAGGCGGTCCATTTGCAGGAAACGCTCGTACGAACGCTTCTGTACCTCGATCAGGTTCGGAATCTGGATGGTGGCTGGAATCTTGGAAAAATCAAAACGATGACGGAATCCATTCTTTTTCGACATTCGGAATACTCCCAATACTTTCTGCGCAGCGCGGGGGCTGCGTCACAGCGGAAACGTGGGCAGAGGTACTGCAGTTAACAGATTGCATCTGGCGCTTGGCTGGCCAGTTGGAACCATAGAAGCCACGCGCAAGCGCTTAGTTTCAGAGACACACAAATGCGCCCTCGGGGACAATGCGTCCCTCAGGCGCCGTGCACAGCGCATGGCCAATTGAATTTTGTCGTTTTCGCGCCAGTATGCCTGTTTCCCGTCCTGCCGCCCGCAAGACAGTCTGCCAATCCGTGTTTGCGGCCTCGCCCCGCTTCCCTGGACAATGCGGAGGCCGCTTACCTGGATGAAGTAGGAAGCGGTGTTATTGTTACCAATGATAGCACTACTCTGCGATTTCGCCAAGTAGTGGTCAAAAAATTGCTAAGGATCGCTCCTAGCCTAGATTGTGGATCTCTCTTTAATAGATGTCCGACTATCAACTTTGGATCCGGAGCGCCGGGCGGCTTCGCCCGGCAACCCCACAATCACAGTAGATCCTTCGACTTACGTCTAGACGGGCACCCGCAGGATGGCCCGATAAACGCGTCTTATTTCACTTCGACAGTCGCGCCAGCGTCAGCGAACTTCTTCTTGATGGTCTCGGCTTCTTCCTTGGAGACGCCATCTTTCACCGTCTTGGGCGCGCCATCCACCAAGTCCTTGGCTTCTTTCAAACCGAGGCTGGTAACTTCACGGACCGCCTTAATGACGTTGATCTTGTTGGCGCCCACTTCCTTCAGGACCACGCTGAACTCCGTCTTTTCCTCAGCCGGAGCCGAAGCCGCGCCTGCACCAGCTCCGCCGCCAGCCATCATGACTGGGGCTGCTGCTGCCGCCGAAACGCCTAGTTTCTCTTCAAGCCGCTTTACCAGTTGGGCCGCATCGAGCAGCGATAACCCAACTATCTGTTCTTCCAACTGCTGTAAGTCTGCCATTTCAGTTCTCCAGTTATCAGATTTGGTAATTGAGTAATTTTGTAATCGGGTAATTTACAACCCGAAACTTGATCGCTCAATTCTGGGCTTTTCGCCCGATTATGTTATCCGTGGGAAAGTTTCCAGTGCGTACCGTCGTCGCATCACGCCAGACAACGCAATATTCAGCAGTACGCAACCCTTGCCACTAATAACTAAAAATCACACTGGGCAGTTTGCATTCGGAATTGGATTTCAATTCCAAATTACAAAATTACCCAATTACAAAATTCTTTTACGCTCCCGCCGGAGCATCGTTCGCAAACTTCTGTTTCTCGACTCCTTGATTGATCACCACCGCAATGTCTCGTCCCACGGCATTCATAACCGTAACCAGGCGCTGCGCCGGCGCATTCATCAGGAACAGCAGCTTGGAATAAATTTCTTCCTTCGACGGCATAGTCGCCAGCGACTCGATCTCTTTGATCGAGACCACGCGCCCTTCGACGATGCCCGCCTTGAAGGTAAATTCCGGAATGTCCTTGGCGTATTTCGAAAGTGCCTTAGCCAGCGCCACCGGATCGCCGGCGGTGTAGGCAATCGAGGTCACGCCGGATAGATCCTTCAATGCGCCTTCAACCTTCGTGCCCTTTGCTGCGCGCTCTGCCAGCGTGTTCTTCACTACCGCATATTTCGCGCCCGAGCTGCGCAGTAGCTTGCGCAGTTCGTAATCCTGCGGCACCGTCAGCTTGGTGTAGGTAGTGACAATGACCGTCGAAACGTTCTGCAGGTCTTTGCCCAACTTTTCAACCTGTTCGATTTTTTTTGCTCGCGTAACTGCCATGTTTTCCTCAATTCCTGCTGGTGTGGGGCGGACACTCTTGTCCGCCTTACGTCCGGCTGCTCGGACACGTCAGAGCCACAAAGCCATACTTAAAATTATGCCTTTGCTGCTGTCTCGATCGCTGTCGTGTCCAGCGCAATACCCGGCCCCATCGTCGAACTCAGATAGCAGCCCTTAATGTATTTACCCTTGGCCACCGACGGCTTGGCTTTGATCACGCTTGATATCAATACGGTCGCGTTCTCGACCAACTTGTCCGCGGGAAAAGAAATTTTGCCCAGCGGGACGTGCACCAGCGCAGTCTTGTCCGTGCGGAACTCGACCTTGCCCGCCTTCACTTCCTGCACCGCCTTGGCCACATCGAATGTCACCGTTCCAGTCTTTGGATTCGGCATCAGCCCCTTCGGGCCAAGCACTTTTCCCAACCGTCCAACTGACTTCATCATGTCTGGCGTGGCGACGACCGCGTCGAAGTCGGTCCAATTTTCTTTGTTGATTTTTTCGACCATGTCCTCGCCGCCAACGATGTCCGCGCCTGCCTCTTGTGCCTCACGCTGCTTGTCACCGGATGCGATGACCAAAACTTTTTTCGACTTGCCCAAACCATGCGGAAGCACGACGGTGCCCCGAACCATCTGGTCGGCATGCTTGGGATCGACTCCGAGACGCATTGTCACTTCGACCGTCTCGTCAAATTTTGCAAACTTAACTTTTTGCAGAAGAGGCACGGCATCGCTCAGCGGATACGGACGCTGCTCGACCGCTTTCCTCGACTTCTGGATATTCTTTCCAGCTTTTTTCATTTCGTCTCCGTCTCCCACCGCTGAACGTTGTTCCGGTCAGCCGTGGTGAATGACATTTGTAATTTTGTAATCGGGTAATTTGGAAATTGAATCGTACTCAGCAAGCCCGCCTGGCAGCTTATCCAACTACGTCAATTCCCATCGATCGTGCTGTCCCGCGCACGCTCTTAATGGCAGCATCCACCGATGCCGCATTCAAGTCCGGCATCTTCTGCTTTGCGATGTCTTCGACCTGCTTCAGCGTGACCTTGCCTACTTTGTCTTTATTCGGCGCGCCTGATCCTTTAGCGATGCCAGCCGCGCGTTTCAGCAAAATCGATGCCGGAGGCGTCTTGGTGATGAAGGTAAACGAGCGATCGTTATAGACCGACACCACTACTGGAATGATCAACCCTTCCAATTCCTTCTGGCTGGTGCGAGCATTGAACTGTTTGCAGAATTCCATGATGTTGATCTGCGCCTGACCGAGCGCCGGCCCGACCGGAGGCGCCGGCGTGGCTTTGCCCGCAGCAATCTGTAACTTCACCGAACCTGTAACTTTTTTCGCCATAATCCTTTTCTACCTCGAACCGTGTGGGAACGGGCGCCCTCGCCCGTTCAGGCCGACCGAACTGGTCGGCAAAAGCTAACCCTGTTTCTCTACCTGCTTGAACTCCAACTCCACTGGAGTCGAACGCCCGAAGATCGTGACCATCACTTTCAACGTTTCGCGGTCTTCGTTCACGTCGTCGACCACGCCAGTGAAAGTTGCGAAGGGCCCTTCGCCGATCCGGACCGTCTCGCCCTTTTCAAATTTGACCTTGAGCTTCGGCCGATCCTTCGACTCGCCAGCCTTGTAAACAATGTGCTGCACTTCTTCTTCAGACAGCGGCGTAGGCTGCTGCCCTGTACCGACGAATCCTGTGACGCGCGGAGTAGACTTCACCACGTGCCAGACGTGGTCATCCATGTCCATTTCAACCAGCACGTAGCCGGGATAGAACATGCGCTCCACCGTATACTTCTTGCCGCCGCGAACTTCGGTGACCGATTCAGTCGGGATCAGCACCTTGCCGATCTTCTCTTCGAGCCCGAATGCGCGCACCCGCGACTCCAGCGACTCTTTCACCTTGCGCTCAAATCCCGAATAAGAGTGGATGATGTACCACTTCATATTCGGATTGCGCGGCTGCTCGGCTACGGTCGTGCCGGTTTCTGACGGCGCTCCCGTTTCCATGTTTTCTTTGTTGGGTTCATCCTGCATAAATTCAAAATCCTTTGACTTACTTCGTAAAGAAGCGGAACAGATAATCCACACCCCGGCCGATCACGTTATCGATCGCCCAAAAATAGAGGCCGAATAAAAACACTGCGATCAGCACCACGCTGGTCGTCGCCTGGACATCTTTGCGCGAAGGCGTGGTGACTTTACGCATCTCCGTGCGCACATCGTTATAAAAAGATTTGACGCGCTCCGGCCACGACTTAATCCCGCTAAGGCCGCTCTCACGCGCTGCTGCAACTGAATTCGCCATTTCTTAAAGTCCTATTCCTACTCGTTACTGCAACCGGCCTCTGCTCGTTTCGAACTCTGGCAGGGGCGGAGGGATTCGAACCCCCAAGTCCGGTTTTGGAGACCGGCAGTTTAACCGTTGAGCTTACGCCCCTAACACCATTTGGTAATTTTGTAATTGAGTAATTTGAAATTTGAAACCGCCGATTGCGCCTGGGATTTCAATTATAAAATTACAAAATCACTCAATTACCCAATCTATTTCACTTCTTTATGCGGCGTGTGCTTACGGCACCGGCGACAGAACTTTTTCATTTCCAGCCTCTCCGGCTTCGTCTTACGGTTCTTGGTCGTCGAATAATTTCGCTCTTTGCAATCACCGCACTGCATCGTAATAATCTCTCGGGGCATACAAAAACAGCTCCTAGCTTTTAGCTCTTAGCTTCTAGCTCAAAAACAAAACAAAAACCTGTCATTCCGAACCGCTTTAGCGGTGAGGAACCTGCTTTTTCGAATGCAGAAGGAAGAAAGCAGAATTTCAGTTCTTACTTCTGCATTCTTTATTCTGCCTTCCTTGCTACTGCACAATCTCTGCGATCGTGCCTGCGCCGACCGTGTGTCCACCTTCGCGGATGGCGAAGCGCAAACCTTTTTCCATGGCCACCGGCGTGATCAGCTCAATCACCAGCTGCACATTGTCTCCGGGCATCACCATCTCAGTTCCCGATGGAAGCTCGGCTACTCCGGTTACGTCTGTCGTACGCAGATAGAACTGCGGACGATATCCTTTGAAGAACGGCGTATGCCTTCCACCTTCTTCTTTGGTC
>QHZX01000317.1 GCA_003224835.1 Acidobacteriota bacterium
TCAGGCTTGTAGCGCAATGCGCCGTTCGGGATCTTGATCACATTGGGCGCGCTTGCCACCGGAATTGTGACGTATGCCGTCATGCCGGGAAAAAGCTTCAAATCAGGGTTGTCGAAATCGACGATCGTGTCGTAGGTCACCACGTTCTGCACCACCGTCGAATTCATGCGCACCTGAGAGACCTTTCCGCTGAAAGTGTCTCTTGGATAAGCATCAACTTTGAACGTGACCCGCTGCCCGGAACGAATTTGCCCTACGTCCGATTCGTCGGTCTTGGCATAAACCTGCATCTTGGTCAGATCCTGCGCGATGGTAAACAGGGTCGGAGCCTGCAACGACGCGGCGACGGTCTGGCCAACATCCACGTTACGCGCCACCACCGTGCCGTCGATTGGCGCGTGAATAGTTGTGTAGTTCAGGTTGGTCTGCGCGACTTGCGCGCGAGCCTGCACTTCCTGTGCCTGGGCTGCCGAAACCTGGGCCTGAGCGCTATCAGCATTCGCCTTGGCAAGATCCAGGGCCTGCTGGCTAACGACTCCTTCTTTGGTCAGAGCCAGGTTGCGCTCGTAATCAGCCTTGGTCTGGGTGGCGGTAGCTTTTGCCTTTTCGGTATTTGCGTGGGACGCCGCGAGATTGGCGCGAGCATTTTCCAGGTCAGCTTGTGTCTGCGACAACGTGCCTTCCAACAGCGACGGATCAATCTGAGCGACAACCTGCCCTTTTTTCACATGCGAGTTGAAATCGGCAAACAGCTTGGAGATCGTTCCCGAAACTTGAGAACCCACCTGCACAGTGGTCACAGCGTTGATTGTGCCTGTGGCATCCACTACCTGGCGAATATCGCCATGATCAACTTTTGCGGTGTAGTACTGTGTCGGCGCCTTGCGGTTCATCGCAAACGCCGCAAAAATGCCGATTCCTGCAAGGAGCAGGAGAATGATCAGGATGTTCTTTCTGTTCAGCTTCACTTTTGTTGCTGTTCCCCATGAAGGATAGAAGTAAGCACTTACTGATAAACCCGGGAAGTCCGGTTTTGTCGTAAGCAATATAACGACGAAAAAGTCGCGCTCTGGTTTCAGGTCCTGAAAACTATTTTTTGCGTATTGGAAGCGGCCAGCCGGTGTTTTCGGCCGGCAGGCGTTTCCAGCCGTCTATTCTAGACGAAAGACGAAGTTCAGGAGGGTTTTTGCGCGGACGCCGCTTTCTTGCCTGTCTTGCCCTGCGTGCCAAGTTTGGCATTAATGTCTTTGGCCATCTTCAGGTGATCCTGAATGGTCGTCAATGTATTTGAAGCGAAGCCCTTGATGTCCTGATCGGAGCCGTTATTCGCTTCTTTTTTGAACTCAGTGGCATCTTTCGTGTGGTCCATCACCATATACCTCATATAAGCCCGGTCAAATGCAGGACCGGAGAGCTTCGAGAGACGATCCACCTCAGCTTTGTCCTTCGGGGCGAGGTCGCTCGGCACATCCATGTTCTTTTGCGATGCAATCTGCTTCAACTGATCGTTGGCCTTGGAATGATCATCGACCATCTTCTGGCCGAACTGTTTCACATCATCGCTAGAAGCCTTTTCCGTGGCGAGCTTGCCAAGCTCAACTTCGGCCATGCCGCCTTGCGCAGCTTTCTTTACAAACCCGGAATCAGAGCCTCCTTTGGCAGATGTTGTGCTGTTCGTATCCGAACTGCTGGCATTTTTTCGATGATGTTTCGCATGTGTGCTTTGCGCGCTCTGGTCGGATGTGCTGGAGCTGCTCTGGTCTGACGAACTGGTGCTGGAGGTCTGGCCAAAGCAGCTCAAAGCTCCGGCCAGAAACACAGAGAGTAATAGGTTTTTCATGATAGTTCTCCTCTGGGAATATGAAATGGGTGCATATTTTATAAGATGCCCAATTTCAGGGCCGCGCAGCCAGAGTATGGATTGACGCGAGTTGCGGGAGCGCCGTCAGAAACCTACAAAGACGGGTTCGGGATGGAGCTCCACGCCGAAGACTTGTCTCACTCTTTGCTGTACCTGATTCTTGAGTGCAACGATGTCGGTTGCCTTTGCGCCGCCGCGATTCATGATCGCTAGTGAGTGCTTCCGGGATATGCCCACCGGACCAAGAGAGTACCCCTTGTGAAATCCGGCATTTTCCACCAGCCATGCCGCTGCAATTTTCACCTTGCCCTCTCCTGCGGGATAGGTGGGAATCTGCTTGTTCATGACACGGACGACTTTGTTCAGAGCATCGTA
>QHZX01000318.1 GCA_003224835.1 Acidobacteriota bacterium
CCATGCTGGAGGACATCGCGATTCTCACAGGCGGTAAAGCCATAGCGGAAGAGACTGGCATTAAGCTTGAAAAGCTGGGCCTCGATGATCTTGGCCGGGCGAAGCGTGTGACGGTGGATAAAGAGAACACGACCATCATTGATGGCGCCGGTAGCCAGAGCGCTATTCAGGGTCGCATCAAGCAGTTGCGCGCTCAAATCGATGAGACCACGTCGGATTACGATCGCGAGAAGCTGCAAGAGCGGTTGGCTAAGTTAGCGGGTGGCGTGGCAGTGATTAAGGTCGGTGCGGCGACCGAAATGGAGATGAAAGAGAAGAAGGCTCGGGTAGAAGATGCGTTGCATGCGACGCGGGCGGCGGTGGAAGAAGGCATTGTGCCCGGCGGCGGAGTGGCTTTGCTGTGGGCGGCCCGTGTTCTCGATTCGCTGACTTTTGCAGGCGATGAGAAGGTTGGCGTCGCCATTGTCAGGCGCGCTTGTGAAGAGCCAACTCGGCAGATTGCCAACAATGCTGGGCAGGAAGGCGCCGTAGTCATTGAGAATATCCGAATGCAAACGAATGTCAACTACGGCTTCAATGCCGAGGCGGCGCAATATGAGGACTTAGTAAAAGCGGGCGTAATCGATCCGACCAAAGTGACGCGTTCGGCACTGCAAAATGCCAGCTCGATTGCGTCGCTGATGCTGACGACGGAAGCCATGGTTTGTGAACCCCGCGAGGACAAACCGTATGCTTTCTCGAATCCTCAGTATGGCTCGGAGTTCGGCGAATAGAACTCTTTTGCCCGTTTTAGGTTTGTGTTGCACCGTTTGCGATCTCGCCGGCGGCCTCAAGCGCAACCGCTTCTTTGTATTCCCGATCGATTAGAGATCGGGAATCTGAGAATTTTACTCACTGTGAAATCTGAGGACGAGTGGCACCTCGTTCAGGCACTCTCCCTAAAGGAGCACATCAATGAGAAGAGCCCGGTTAATCAGCAAACTGCCGTTGCTAGTTCTGCTTTTCTCGCCTTCGCTATCCGGGGCCGGCCTTTCCACGTATCGCGGCTTCCAATTTTGAATGAGCCTGAACGCAGCAGTAAAGCATTCGGGAATGGATATATCGAAGTGACAGTGATCCATGAACGCCAAGCCCGGATTCAGGAGCTCAGCTGGCGGCCGGTGCGGTTTTTTTCCGGCGATACGGATCCTGTAGAACGGGTTTCGTTCAGCTTTTACAACGGCCAGCTATTCCGGATGGTTGTCGATTACGACACCGACAAAACCAACGGGCTTACCTCCGAGGACATCATCGAAGCTGTTTCGGCTGAATATGGCACGCCCACGAAACCTGGCGTATCGATGGTACTGGCGTCACAGTTTTCTGA
>QHZX01000319.1 GCA_003224835.1 Acidobacteriota bacterium
GTAACGCAGGCAAAGCGCTTCCCCCCAGATAGCTGAGGGTGACCAGGGTCCGTGCTCCCTTGCTGGCATGGTCCACAAACGACGATTTTGTGAAAAATGCATGGCTGTTGTAAGCAGTCCGTGCCCATACACTCTCGCTGTCAGGAATTCGTAGCCGATCAAAACAACCACAGGAAGTAACAAATACCAGGCCCAGGAACACAGACGCCGCCGCCGCGCGAACGTGTATGCAAAAAGCAAAGGGACTAGCGCAGCTCCGAAATATTTTGTGAGCGCGCTTCCGGCGATCAACAAAGCTGAAGCCGCGAGATAGATCTGCTTCTCCGAATCCAGGCCCCTGAACCAGAAAATTGCCGCCCAGATCCAGAGCGCCAGCATCATGGGATCACACATCACACCGCAGGCGGAAATTATTAGGGCGGGCGTGAGCAATGTTGCGATCGCGGCCAAAACGGGCGACCGGGTGAACCTCTTCGCCAGACGATAAATGCCAAGTACCAGCGCGATCGTCGGAAATAAAAAAGCGAGGTGCAACGCGCGCTCGGACCATCCCACAAATTTTGCTGCGCCTGCGATGTAGTACGAAGTCAGCGGCGGATTCTGAGTGACATCCGACATGGGGGCTTCAGTTTTATTCCAATTCACCCGGAATCCATAAGGATCGAGAGGGTGTTGCACAATGTGCTGCGCGGTCCAGATGAAAAGAGGGTCATCGGTGGAGAACGCACGCCCAGAGAACGGCATAAGGCACAGGAGGGTGGCAGCCAGTAATGATAGGTATGGAACCCAGTCTTGTCCGTGGGCACCGTCTGGCGAAGAAGGGCGGGAATGTCGAATTGGCGAAGGCTCTGGTGAAACAAGCGAACTCGACGTGCCTGTTTTCATACCTATCGCGTGATCTCCCGACGGATAGCTCAATTCCAGATTACGACCAATATACCGAACTCCGGGTTTCGTAACGTAAAACGACTTGCCCAATTCTGACTAGCATCCCCGCAGACAACAACGGTAGCCAAGGCAGTACAAACGTATGAGTCGAACTATTGTTCAGGAATTCGGCAGAAAAAAGCGTACCCAGCGACCTTGCGAATCCGCGAATACCCTCGCGTTAAGAGAGCTTGTTCAAGCTGATCGGCTGTAGCCTCGGTCGCGATGATTAATCCCACAGAGTAACTTGGAAGCATATTGAGCAACGCTTCCCGCTCTTTCTGTGGGAACTCCATACCCGAAACCAGTTCGCGCAACTCACGCCGCATGCGCGCGTCGTCAGGCGCCAGATGTACACCCATTTCCGTGTCATAGATCTCGCGAACACTGACTAATGGCACTCGATGCACAAATGTTGGGATCCACCCTGCGACGTTTTCAGGAGCCAGAACGCTACTCTTGGCGGGCGTGGCAGCAATTGCGTCGCGAGCCACGCTGTAGTTTGGCGCGACGACCTTTAGCGGATTTAGAGAGTAGCTGTCACCGTTCGAAGGCGCGAGACTTGAGTAAGGCGCCAAATACCGAAGAGCACAAAGCAGCAGAACGGCCGCGATCATTATCCCGCGTTTACCCCATCGTTCGGCGACCGCCTGAAGTCCACCTAAAGTCACCATTGCAACGATACCAGCCACCGGCGCGCACCAAAGAACCCGCCACACGGCTTCTCGCGTGGTGAACCTTGACAAAAGCTTGAAGGTGAATGGATTTAAGCTTGCCAGAAAATAAACAAGGACCAGGATGAGCAACCTGCGTCGCAGTCTGCCACCACGTTCAAGGAATGGCGCGGCTAGCAGCGCAAGCAGAAAAGCATTTTCAGTGCGCGCGCCGAATACCATCGTAAGGGCAAGATGTGCCCTTGCAGGAAGATATGCAAAAGCCCCCTCCAAGACCCGCACGCCATGAGCAATACTTAGACCACACGCCAAGGGGTATAAGGCCGGCAATAACGTCAGAGCTGCTCGCCGTGCGACGCCCTTGTGCCATCCTGACAATACGGCCATGGTGAGCGCCATGGGCACAATGAAAATTGCTGACGAAGAGAGGCCCACGCAACCAATCGTGATGGCGGCAAGGATTACCCAATCACTTAAGACACCTCTTTCTTCGAATTTCCAGGCATAGGTGTACAGGAGCGGAACACCAATGCTTACTAAAACAGACTTACCCACAAACAACCCGCCGAAGGCGAAGTAGCCGAACCCGCGAGAACCCGCTGAAACAACCAACGCGAGTAACGCAACCGCGGTTGCCGCCGCCCAGTGTCGCGGGACCAAGATTCGCATCAGGCCAGCCCAGGCAATTGGTACGAGCACTGCGAGTGCCGTGGGAACGACCGCGTGGGCCAACAGTATGGGCTGCGCTCCGAACAGTCGAGCCAGGAAAGCCACAAACAGCTCGTAAGATTCCACGGCGTAAGACGGAAGCATCAATGGAAGTTTTTGATCACCGTAAAGGGCATCGTGCGAAAGTACGGGAAGCTCGGGGTGAGCAACTGCATCAGCAGCGGTTCCAACATATACCGCATCATCAATATTGGGTCGGTGCGATGAGTAGGTTATCGCTGGGGCAATGAATATGAGTGCCAAAAGGATTGCTTTACCTTGGGAACCCAGCGGCTTAGGTTCTTCCCTGGAAACGGAATAGCTCCTCATCTGTTTTACAAAAGCAGACGACAGGAGTAGGACACAGGCAATCCAAAATGCCGAATAGCCCAGCCCTAACGCCTTTGCAGCTACAACCGCAGTGGCAATTGTGATCCATATCCAACCAGCTCGATGAGATTCATTCTGAGATCCGTTCGACAAAGGCCCGAGCTGTGAACTGGAATGAGATTGGCTTGTGCGAGCAGCAAAAACACCGCACACAATACCACCCGCCAAGGCAACAGGCCCAACATGGGCTAGTGTTTCAAATGGGAGGCGCAGAGCAACACAAACGTGACAGGCGAGCGTCCAGAACGCGAATGCGAATGCCGAGCACACAGTGAGCAGGACCCAAGCAAACGGAAGGTCGCCTTGGTACGACATGCTTTCCGTTTTCTCCACTCTCTGCCCCACTCTCCGTAAACCCACGATCAGGCAGCCCCTGAACTAATCCGAGGAAGTCCAGATTGCGAAAACTGCGGAAGGTGTCCCAGCAAGCGAATTGTCAGGTTTTGTATCGCTTTGGGGTACATGTTTAGAG
>QHZX01000320.1 GCA_003224835.1 Acidobacteriota bacterium
CTTGAGGCATGAAGGAATACACATAATTATGCTTCGCTCGAACAGACTGTCGGCAACGGGACAGGTGCCCTTGTCGTATCGTTTTTCCGAGCTGGCGTTTTCGATGAGGGACCAGGGGAAACCCAGTCTGTCTGCGCTTCGCTTCTTAAGCAAACTCACAATGTTGTAATAAAGATGGAGTCCCCAGTCGGTCATCCGGATATTGCTCAGACCCTGAGGATAAGTAGTAATTCCTTCTGCACGCAGAGCATTGTTCACTTGCTTAGCCGCGGCGGGCGACTCATAGGTGGTGATGAGAAATGCTCCGGTGTCTCCGGCGGGATCAACAACTCCTCGAAGCTTCACGCCGGGAAGCGTCTCCAGCGCCCGTCGAATTTTATATTTGCTACAGCGCATATGTTCGATGACGGACGGCATTTTCCTTAGCTGCACGCGAAGAACGGCCCCCCGAAGTTCATCGAGCCGGTAGCCTCTCCCCCACAGACAGAGATCGGGATCATCAAACATGAGCCGACCCTGATCGTCGCGGGAGTACCCGAGGTCGTGAACAGCGACTGCGCGCCGGTACAAACGCAAGTCGCGCGTGACCACGCATCCACCCTCGCCCGCAGTCATGTTCTTGTTCATCTGAAAGCTGAAGATGGCCATATCGCCGAACGTTCCCGCCTTTTGGCCACTAATACTCGCGCCATTAGCTTGCGCGCAATCTTCCAACAAAAAGAGACCGCGTTCGCTCGCAATTTGGGCAATCGGCTTGATGTTTGCAGGAGCGCCACTCATGTGGACAGCAATGATCCCTCGGGTCCGCCTGTTAATGCGGCGGCGCAAATCTTCGGGATTGATTCCGAATGTTTCATCAATATCGGCCAAAATAGGAATTGCGCCCAGATTTACAACCGAAGCCACCACCGCAACCCACATGTAGGCGGGCACGATGACTTCCTGCCCCGGACCGACGCCTAACGCGGAAAGCGCCGTGTGCAGAGCTCCGGTGCCGCTGCTGACGGCAACTGCATAGGGCACTCCGAGATGGGCAGCAAATTCCTTTTCAAATTGCTCCACTTCCCCGCGCAGCTTCACTCCGTAGTACCGAAAAGGCGAGCGATCGCGCAGCACACGAATCGCGGCTTCTACTTCCTCCTCACCCATAAAGTGGACGCCAGGGAATTCCAGCGGCAACGGTTCGGTACGTACGGGCACGCCTCCGTGGATCGCAAGCTGCTCAGGTTCCGTTTTGTGATGGCCTGCACCAACTTCTTCTTTGTCTCTTATGGTCACAAATCACCTATGGCTGGTCAGTCGTAAACTGATTCTGCTGAACTTCTAACGTGGCTTTCGCCGCGATGTCTGTCGAAGAATGCCCAATCATGATGTCGAATGTGCCAGGCACCACAACCCAGTGCATGTCTTTATTGAGTAGCTTCAGATCTTCCGGACCAAGGTTAAAGATCACTGTCTTTTTCTGTCCTGGAGCTAGCTCCACCCGCTCAAAACCTCGCAGTTGCTCAAGGGGTGTCGACACCGGTGTGAAGCGTTCGCGAAGGTACAGCTGAACGGTTTCGACTCCCGGTTGCCTGCCGATGTTTTCGATCTCGACGCTTACGTGGGTCACACCTTGCGTAAGGATTCGCGATTCTTCAACGCGGGCATTGCCGTACTGAAATTGCGTATAGCTCAGGCCAAAGCCGAACGGATAAAGGGGCGTCCCGGGCATATCCACATAGCCTTTCGTGTGCGTCCAACCGCCGTTGATCCAATAGGACTTCGACGGTTTGTAGTTGTAATAGGCTGGCAATTGCCCGACACTACGCGGGATGGTGATCGCTAAACGGCCACTTGGGTTGTAGTCGCCGAAGAGAACATCGGCAACCGCCTCACCCCCGCGCTCGCCGGGTTCCCAAGCTTCAACGATTGCAGGAATATGCTCCGCTTCCCAGCGAACCGAAAGAGGCCTGCCATTCACCAGGATCAGCACAGTTGGTGTTCCGATCGCTTGGATTCCGCGAATGAGGTCCTCCTGGACTCCGGTTAAATCAAGGCTAGCTACGTCGTACCCTTCGCCATCGGTTGGGGCTGGGAGATTCTTTGCATCGTCACCCTCTCTTCTGGACTGCTCGCCCATGACGAGGACAGCGACATCGGCGGCTTTAGCTGCCTCTAGGGCCCGCTCAAAGCCGCTTCTGTCCTGATCGTTCATGGCGCAACCTTTGGCGTAGACAACCCGCGTGGGTGGCGAAATCTTGTTTTTGATGGCGTCTAGAATTGTGTTCACGTGCTGCAGAACGACTTGGGCAGAGTAGTCACCGAAAAGGTTGGGGGCGTTCTCGGCATTCGGGCCAATGACGGCGATCGTCTTAAGATTTTTCTTTAGCGGCAAAAGATTGTTTTCGTTTTTTAACAGGACAATACCCTCTCGCGCGGCTTGCAGAGCGAGCTGCTGATGATCGCTCGAGTGCATAACTTGCTTTGCATGTGCCAAGTCAGCATATGGGTGCTCGAATAATCCAAGGCGAAATTTCAGCTCCAGAACCCGCCGCACCGCGCGATCAATCAGCTCGAGTGGAACTCGGCCTTCACTGACGTTTTCAATCAGCGGTCCCATGTAGGCCGGCTCGTAAGTAATGTTCAAATCCACTCCCGCCTTGAGCGCGAGAATGCCAGCTTCTTTTTGCGTCGGAACGATGCCTTCGTAGATTAGCGTGTCAAAGCCGTCGCCTTCGCTGGTGACGATTCCCTTGAAACCGAGTTCTTCTCGCAACACATTGTTCATCCACTTCACCGAGCCGTGCGCCGGGACATCCTCGATTTCCGGGTATCCGGCCATCACTCCTAGCGCGCCGTTTTTCGTGATCGCAGCTTTCCACGGCGGCAAAACGTTTTCCCGGAGTTCACGTTCCGAAAGCGTGATCGCGCCCCGCTCCAAGCCGCCGAAAGGTTCACTTTGGGTAGGAAAATCTGTCATCAGTGCAACCGTTCGATCTGGAGCATTGACGTTCGGGCCTTGCGCTCCACGCACGATGGCTTCAGCAATGCGGGAACCCAGATAAGGATCTTCGGTATAGCCTTCTTCGTTGCGGCCCATTCTGGGATCACGATCAAGCTCCAGAACCAACGTTGAGAGGACATGAATTCCGACGGCTCGGGATTCGCGCGCGGTGGCCGCGTAAATA
>QHZX01000321.1 GCA_003224835.1 Acidobacteriota bacterium
AAGTGGGTTCTTTTGTTTTTTTCATTGGACAAGGTTTTTCTCCGGCCGAGTTAGCCACTGACGCCATCCTTCCATCCGCACTCTGATGAGCGATCTTGGTTCGCTCGGTGCAAGTTGGGCGTTCTCGTTTCAGCCGGTGCTGCCACCTGTTAGTCGACCTTTACTCCTCTCGAAAGATGCAGTTGGGCCAGGCGTTAGACGCAGTCACCGGAACTCGGCTTTGGGCTCGTGCTTTTCCTTTCTTAGAATGGTCTGGTTTTATGCCGCTGCCGGCATCGCGCTCTGCTTGCTGTTATGCAGCGGTTCGTAAACTTCTCCGCTCACCCACAAGCGATGCAGCAACACTGCGAGCTTTCTCGCGGTGGCGATGATGGCCCGTTTCTTCCCGCTTTTTCCGCCGCGCTCGGCCAGCTTCAGTCCCCAGCGCCGCAGGTCGCAGTCCACCCCGAATGGTCCTAGAATGTGCTGCGCTCCTTGCACCAGCAGGGTGCGCAAATAGGGATCGCCTTCCTTGCTGATGTGCATCTGCGGCTCACTCTGGCCCGAAATCCTTCGTCCGGGCTGCAGCCCCAGATAGCAACCCACGTCGCGGCTCTTGCGAAAGCGGCGCGGATCTTCCAGCGTCAGCAAAAACGTCAACCCGATCAGCGTGCCCACTCCCTTCACCTGCTTCAGCAGGGCCACCTGCGGATAACTTTCTTTTGCCAGCGTTTCGATTTCTTGGTTGTACTCGGCAATGCGTTCGCTCAGCGACTCCAGCGCCCCGAGCAACGGCTGCAGGGCGGCTTGCAGCTCCGGGCTCAGTCCTTCAGCTTTCTCCGGATTCATGTTGCGCACATTGCAGCCGCGCAACCGTTCGCCGTAGCTCTTCGCCAGTCCACGGGCCGTGTTCACCAGAGCCGTGCGTGCTCGCACCAATCCGGCTCGCGCCCGGATCACCGTCAGATCGGCTTGTGCTTTCGCGCTGCGATGCTTCACCGGACACAGCAACTGGGGATCGATCCTGGCCAGCCGCGCCAGAGTCTGCGCATCCAGGCGATCATCCTTCTTTCGACTCTCTCCGATTAGCCGCACCTTGCGCGCGTGCGCCACGATCACTTCATGTCCGACTTCACTCAGCAGACGGCTCACCCACGGTGAGTGTATGCCCGTCTCCAGCGCAACGCGGCTCCGAAGCATTCCGCCGAACCCTTCTCGCAAAGCCTTGGGAGTCGTGCTCACCCGCTGCTCCAGCAGTACCCTGCCAGCTTCATCGAGTACGCAGTACCAGCTGGTGCGATCCCCCAGATCCAGCCCGACGGTTAACTTCGATTGTGAGATTTTTCTGCTCTGCTTTGCTTCTACGGTGCTAACCTTCTTCATTGCCGGTCTCCTTTATCTTTTGCGCTTCGAGCGCGTTGATAACTTGGGAGCCTACAGCATCCCGTCCGGAGACCGGCCTTCTCATCCCATCTGTTATCGTCAACAATCCCGATTCTGCTCCGTTTGTATGGTAGATTTCGAGTCGTATGTTAGGTCTTGATGACGATCGTTGGGGCAACCTGATGGGCGGATACAGGATGAAGTGTGACCCTCGGCCTCTCCTCGCAAAGCTTGAAAGGCGTCTCGACACGGAAACAACTTGGTATGCGCTATGGGACGACCTGCACCATCAGGGAGATGTTGGTGAAGCATCCTACGCAGCCGTACCGCACTTGGTGAGAATTTATCGAAACCACGACACGCCCGACTGGAATACGTATGCAATTGTCGCAATCATCGAACTCGCACGTGACAGAGGCAATAATCCCGCCTTGCCGGAGTGGTTGAAAGATGACTACTTCTCGGCAATTCAAAGACCGCAGATTGGCCGCTATATGGATCGAGATTCGTGGATGGAAGCCTGTTGATGATTAAACCGGGAGAATGGGCAACTGCTTTCGTTGACTTCAAAGTTGAGGATTTGTATCACATTGTGCCTTCCAATCAATTCCCGATAGGAAAGTCAAAGCTTTTTTTGGAATGGGGGCAGGCGTTCCGTGCGCGACGCCGTGAGAAATGCGGCTGGAGCTCAGCGTGGTTCGACTATGGACGTGGGCACTATTACAAACAAGAGCATCCGACAGTAGCAGTTCGAATCAACTGGTCTGCGTCAGGCGGCGATCCGAAATAGGTAATTGCGTCTGAACCCTCTGGCAACTGCACGTCCTCCTCATGTCTTGATAAATCGCCATATCACTCATTGACGCCGAAAAGGCGAATGAAAGGCGCAAACTTGCGCTATCGCCTGATAGCAACTACTACGGCCCTACAGTCGAACAAGGTCACATATAGATATCCCAGGCTTGCCGAAGGGTTCAAACCGATGGCCACTTGAAAAGGAATTTCAAGCCTACGAACCACGTTACAGCCGCAGCAACGAGGATTAAACGCCCAGTGTTCGTACTCGGCCAGTAGAAGATCGCAATTAGAAACGCCGCAGCGGTAATAAGCTCCAAGATACGTCGTGCGAAACGTTTTACAATTCGGGCTTCGGTGTTTTTGCTCGTCTCGGGGTCCTCATACTCCAAGTTCCTAACGGATCATTGTAGTTGACGGAAAATCGCCATATCACTCATTGAGCCTCGGCATTGAGGCGATGAAAGGTTCCAAAATCGTCTGCCCGAGTCTACCCATCCAGCCGGATTCAGCTCTAAGCCGTTAAAAAGGCGAGTTCAAAAGTTGTAGTGTTTTCCAGAAAAGTTCGACAATCGTCTGCTAGGGCGACCAACACTTTTCATTCCTTTGTCTCAGGAACTTGCGGGCATACCCATGCATGGCTTTGGGTGGGAGCCATAAACTCCGTCGTGTGACCCGTCCGAGCACCCATTGAGTTGCACTCTATGCAGCGGCGGCGACATCACGGCCGGGCACCACATCAATCTGTAATTTCGGGTCTGCAGAAGGCACGTATGTGGCTGGCAAACCGAGTTCGCGCCGCACAATGTTTGCGCCCTGGGCGATGGCGCTACTTTTGTAAAAAGCGATCTCGCGATTTGCTCCCTGACGCCCGAACCCGCAATCACTCGATACAATCAGTTGCTCCGCAGGGATGAACTTCAGCGCTTTGCGAATTTCTTGTGCGACATCTTCGGGTCGGTCGGCCTGCAGCGTACGGTGACTCACGACACCAACGCAGATCTTCTTCTTGAGGTCATGCTTGAACGGCTCGAATAACTCGAGATCTCTTTGGTTGCGGTCCTTCATCTCTAGCGTCCACACGTCTCCGCGACAGCGCTCCAAATAAATCTCGATTGAGTTGGCATAGCTCGTGTCCTCCATGACGCGCTGCATGTTGGGATTGCCCCAGCAGGTGTGGATCCACAGCTCAACGTCATCTAGTCCTTCGACCTCCCGGTTGAACGCATCGATCATGAACTTTACCTCGGCATGGTCCTTGCCGTAGGAATTGGCCATGAAGTGAAATGTTGGCTCCTCAATCTGGATACAACGGCAGCCGGCGTCACGCAGCGCGAGTAACTCCTTATTCATCGCTTCCGCCATGTCCCAAATCACCTCGCGCTTATCTCTATATTTGGGCGTATGAATATCCAGGAAGAGCGCCATAACTTGCGAACAGCACGTACCAAACTTAACCGGTTTGTGGGTCCTTGCCTGTGCGATTCGCCACAGCTTGGGATAATCAAGCGGCCGGTGCTCGATTTTCCCGACGACATGCGGCCAGCGCCAGCCGGTATAAATCTCGTTCAGGAGCGTACCCGGCGGATAATGCAGCCAAGGCGCCGTGGTCTCCTCCGGTTGTAAATGATCGCCTTCGAAGCCCTCCCACCGTTGCAGCGGGTAGTGATGCCAGGCGCGACCGGCCAGGTCTTCATCTACATGCAAATCGCCGTGCGTGACGATATCGAGTCCCGCGCGCTCCTGGTCACCAATCACTACTGCCATCGCATCCTGAAATTTCTCACGGAAGCGGACGTCGAGCATGCACGTGTCTAGCGGGCGCCCCCACATACAAACATCGAACCAACGCGGACGAGGAAAGGAACCGGTGGTTGTACTGGGCAGAATCAGATCGGCTGTGGCAGTAAACATACATTCCTCCAACCGCGGATTCTAATCGCCCGCTTGTCGATTTGAAAGCTCGGAGAGCGAAAATCGCCTGCGAGGGAAGATCAATTCTCTTGGCCAATCCGCATCGTCACAGCACCGCTGTCTCTTCAATCATTTTGTTTTCCGCAAAGCGCGACAAGTGCAAAAGGGAAGCCTCGATCAGGTCAGTCTCACCACTCAGAATTAAATCGGAAAGAATCCTGCCCGTCGCCGGAGCGTGCATAACTCCATGGCCGCTGAAGCCATTGGCCAGATAAAACCCGGGCACATCCGGCACAGGCCCGAGCACGGGATGATGATCGGGCGTCATCTCATACAGACCGGCCCAGGCACGCTTTGGATTGACCGGCAAGGTCTCGAACATTGGTACTCGGTCCGCAGCGCGAGTCAAGATTTTTTCCACAAATGGGGACGAAAATGAAATCCATTGGACATGTCGATGATCATGGGGGCGCTGTGTGGGAAACCATCAAATGGCTCAGTGGGAACTAACATGCGGCGCAGCGGCTCTACGGGAAGCTCCACATTGACCATTTTTGCGACACTTGCTGCCCACGCGCCCGCACAATTTACGACGATGCGTGTAGCGACTGCGCCCCTGCTGCTTCGAACAGACACAACGCCGGTTGAGTCATATTCAATTCCGGTGACAACACAGTTCTTCCACAACTCCGCTCCATGATCGCAGGCCCAACTCATGAAGCCATTCATCGCGCTGTAAGGATCGACAAAGCCATCGCTGGAACAGAACGACCCACCGACAATATCGTCCGCGCGAAGCTGCGGAAACATGTTGCGAATATCGTCTGCGGAGAGCAGGCGGACGTCTTTGAGTCCCAGGCCTACTTGGGTTTCGTGATTTCGCTTCAAATACGCCATGTGCTGCTCGCTGGTTGCGCAGAATAGGTATCCTTGCGCGCGGTAGTCGCATGGATACCCCAACCCGTCATCGAACCGGGCGTAAAAAGGAATGGAGTAGAGCGACATCTGGATGTTCACAGGCGTCGAAAATTGGGCGCGCACTCCTCCCATGCTTTTGCCGGTCGAGCCCTTTCCTTGCGCGGACTCCCGCTCCATGACGAGGACGTCATTGCAGCCCGCCGCGGTCAGATGGTAGGCGATGCTTGACCCAACAATTCCTCCGCCGATGATTACGACTTCAGCTGTGCGCATGTGCTCGCAAACAGGAAGGCATTGTAGAGCATGGCTGATGGGCTGTAAGTTGAGGCCTCATTTGCCCTTGTGGCGGCCCTTGGCGCGGCGGGGCGGGGGTTCTTCCATCAATGCGAACTGGATCTTCTTCTCCACTGGATCGATGCGGTCCACCAGCACTCGGACGCGCTGTCCAAGCCTGAAAATTCTGCGGCTGCGCTGGCCGATAATTTCACGCGTGTTCTCGTGATACGTGTAGTGGTCATCGATAAGGGTGTTCAGCGGAACCAACCCTTCGACGAAGAGATCGGCGAGTTCGACGAAGAACCCGAATTTCGTGATGCTGATGATCAGCCCATCGAAGTCTTCGCCGATGCGGTCTTGCATGAACTTCGCCTTTTTCCATTCCATCAGCTCGCGTTCGGCATCGTCCGCGCGCCGCTCGGAGTGGCTGGACTCTTCCGCGATCGCATGTAGCTCGTCGAGCGGGATGGGGCCATCTTTAATTTCGATATGTTCGCGCTGGCGGCGTTTGGACCACGGGGACGCGTTTTCTGTGTGGCGCGCGCGCGACGCCTCAGGGGTGGAAGCCCGCTCATTTCTATGTGCGAATTCGGCACGATTTAAGTCGTGCCCTTCCCGTCTGTGTTGTTCAGATACTGCTTTGGTTACGCGGCCTACTCCCACGGGTACTTCTCCGTCCCATTTCTCCGCCGAATCTCGCAGCACATCTTTCAAAATGCGGTGAACAATTAAGTCCGGATAGCGCCGAATCGGCGAAGTGAAATGCGTGTAGATAGTCGCCGCCAGCGCGAAGTGCCCGAGATTTTCCTCTGAATACCGCGCCTGCTTGAGCGATCGCAACATTAGGTAAGAGAGGATGCGCTCCTCCGGCTTGCCGGCAATTTTTTCGGTCAGCTTCTGGTACATGCGCGGCGTAATGTGAACTTCTTTTGGAATTTCAAGTTCACGCGCGCGTTTTCCAGTGCCATAGTTGGCGCGACGATCAGTCTTGAACTGCATGCGCTGGATTGGTAACGCTCCCACCCCCAGCGAATACCCAAAGGTCGCGGCGATCACCTCGAAGTCGTATACGCGTTTGGCGTCAGGTTGTTCGTGTATACGGTAGAGCGACGGCACAGCCTTTGCTTCCAGGTACCCGGCAACGCATTCGTTCGCCGAAAGCATGAATTCCTCAATGATGCGATTCGCGATGTTGCGTTCCGAGCGCGTAATGCTCTTCATCAACCCAAGCTCGTCGAATTCGATCACCGGCTCCGGAAGATCGAAGTCAATGGATCCGCGCCGTTCGCGCTTGCGATTGAGGACCATCTGCAATTCGCGCATCAGCTCGAAGTTCGCCACCAGCCCGGCGTAACGCGCCTGGAATGATTCATCGCCTTCTAGAATCGCGTTTACCGCGGTGTAGGTCATTCGCTCGGCGGAGCGAATGATACCGGGACAGATTTCGTATTCGACAATTTCGCCGCGATTGTCGATTTCCATGATGCAGGACATCACCAGACGATCGAGCTGCGGACGCAAGCTGCAGATATCAGTTGAGAGCTCGAGCGGCAACATGGGTACGGCGCGGTCGGGAAAATAAACACTCGTGCCACGCAGCCGCGCTTCCTGGTCGAGCGCCGTGTCCGGAATAACGTATTGA
>QHZX01000322.1 GCA_003224835.1 Acidobacteriota bacterium
AGCGCAAAATACCGGTTTTATGTATGGCTCAAATTTCTCCATTGGCGTAAATTTATTTTTTGATCTCGTGCGGACCGCTGCTCCTGCCCTGCAGCATCAGTATTCACCACATATTTACGAGCGCCATCACGTACAAAAGAAAGATGCGCCTTCAGGCACGGCCCTGACTATTCAGGGCCTTTTGCAGCAGAACTCCAATTTTGAGATCGAAGTCACTTCTTTTCGCGAAGGCGAGGTAGTTGGTATGCACGAGGTCGTGCTCGATTCTGTGGACGACACGATCTATCTCTGCCATGATGCGAAGTCCCGCCGTGGATTTGCCGAAGGTGCGGTTCGCGCGGCAGAGTGGATGGCAGGGAAAAAAGGCTTCTACAATTTTCAGGACATTTGGCGGGAACTCTAGTTTTCCCTGCGCCTGCATTCGCGTTATCTTATTCCCATGGAGCTTCGTGGATGCGGTACTGCCCTCATAACCCCATTCCATCAGGATGGGTCAGTCGACGAGCAAACCTTAAAGAATTTTGTTTCCTGGCAGATTGAATCGGGAGTCGATTTTCTAGTCCCGTGCGGAACGACCGGCGAAACCCCGACGCTCACGCATGAAGAGTGGCTTCGGGTCATCGATTTAACCATCGAAGTTGCCGCCGGACGCGTGCCCATCGTCGCTGGCGCAACTTCTAATTCAACGCGCGATGCGGTTGCCAAAGCGCAGGAAATTTCCGCTCGGCCCGGGGTGGATGCGATCCTGACTGCGTCGCCTTATTACAACAAGCCCACGCAGGAAGGTCAGTATCAGCACTTCAAAGCCATAGCCGAGACTGTCGACAAGCCAGTCATTCTCTACAACGTGCCCGGACGGACGGCGGCCAACCTTGAGCCCGGCACAGTAGCGCGGCTTGCCGAGATACCCAATATTGCGGGAGTAAAAGAGGCCAGCGGTAGTCTCTCGCAAATCGCGGAAATCTGCGGCACTGCTCGCGAAGGCTTCGCCGTTTTGTCCGGCGATGATGCGCTGGCCCTACCCGTGATTGCCCTCGGCGGAGTAGGACTCATCTCCGTGGCCTCAAATGAAATCCCGCGTGAAATGGCAGAGATGACACGTGCGGCGCTGAACAATGATTGGAATAGCGCACGACAATTCTTCCGCAAGTTTTTCCCGCTCATGCAGGCCAATTTCATCGAATCAAGCCCCATGCCAGTAAAGGCGGTGCTCGCGATGATGGGACGCATCGAGGAAGTCTACCGCCTACCTATGGTTCCTGTGCGGCGCGATACGCGATCCAGGCTGCAAAAGATCGCTGCTGATGCTGGCCTAATCGCCAAAGCCGCTGCGGCTGCAGCGAATTCGCCGGTTTTCTTTGTGTATGAGAACTGGGCTTCGGGGCCGCACAAAGCTGTGCTTCATCGTTCCACATGTGGACAGTGCGGCAACGGAAAAGCCCGTCCAGCAGGGCACTCCACTAATCATGCCCAGTGGCATGGGCCCTATCCCACTTTGGCGGAAGCGCGGCAGGTGACGCATACGCTGCCCAATGTTTTGATTCGGAGCGAATGTAAATGTATTTGAATGCAGAAGTCAGAAGTTAGAAGTCAGAACTCAGAATTCAGAATTCAGAATTCAGAAGTTAGAAGTTAGAATGCAGAAGTCAGAAGTCAGAATTAAAAACAAATTTTATTGTGAAATCTGATCTCATTCTCGTGCTTCTGATTCAGACTTCTCATTTCTGACTTACTCCCTTCCTTTATACTTGTCCGTCCATGCACGCATTGCAAACGGAAATCGAGCGCCTCGCATCCTCAAATCAACTTGGCGCCAATGCGCGTGAAGTGTTTCTGAATTTTCGCGATGCCCTTACCCGTGGCGAAATTCGCGCAGCGGAAGAAATCGATGCCAAGTGGGAGGTGAACGCATGGGTCAAGCAAGGCATTCTGCTGGGCTTTCGCCTGGGCGAGATCAAGGAAATGGGCAGTGGCGAGTGCCTTTCATTCGTGGATAAGGACACCTTTCCTGCACGCAAGTTCACCACCGCCGACAAAGTGCGAGTTGTTCCTGGAGGCTCATCCGTAAGAACGGGCGCTTACATCGCGCCGTCGGTGATCTGCATGCCACCAATGTTCGTTAACGTCGGTGCATACGTTGATGAAGGAGCGATGATCGATTCACATGCCCTGGTAGGCTCGTGCGCGCAGGTCGGTAAACGCGTCCATCTAAGCGCCGGGGCACAGATTGGAGGCGTTCTCGAGCCGGTGAATGCCGCGCCTGTAATCATTGAAGACGACGTGCTCGTGGGTGGTAACTGCGGAATCTATGAGGGCGCGCTCGTCCGCTCGCGCGCAGTGCTCGGCGCCGGAACAATCCTTACACGCTCCACTCCACTCTATGATCTGGTTCGCGGCGAGGTGTACCGCGCATCGAATGACAAACCCCTCGAGGTTCCGCGAGGAGCCGTAGTAGTACCAGGATCGCGGGCAGTCAGCCACGGCAAAGCCAAAGAATGGGGAATCACGCTGTATGCGCCAGTGATCGTGAAATATCGCGATGAAAAGACCGAGCGCGGCGTGGAACTGGAAGATTGGCTCAGGTGAGATTAAAGATGTCAGATTTGAAGATTGAAGATTTCAGATTTAACACCTAACCTGAGGCTAATCGGCGCCACCCTTAATCGTCGATTTTCAATCTGAAATCTGAATTTTGAATCCGAAATCTCTGCTTCAGTACTTCACAATTGCGGCAAATGACTTCGGATCCAGGCTTGCGCCGCCGACCAGCGCGCCATCGATTTCTTCTTGTGACATCAGAGCTTTGGCGTTCTCCGGCTTGACTGAGCCGCCATAGAGGATTCGTAGACGTGCGGCGAATTCATCCCCAAATGCCTTTGCCGCCTCGCCACGAATGAGCACATGCGCATCCGCTGCCATTTCAGGAGTAGCTGTCTTACCCGTGCCGATGGCCCAGACAGGCTCGTATGCAACCACCAGCTTGGCCGCTTTTTTCGCCGAAATTGAACTAAAGGCACGCATGCATTGACGCCGCAAAACATCCTCAGTCAATCCAGCCTCACGCTCTTCCAGCACTTCACCGACACACACAATCGGAGTCACCCCATGCTCAAGCGCCGCTTTCAGTTTCAAATTAACCGTGTCGTCGGTTTC
>QHZX01000323.1 GCA_003224835.1 Acidobacteriota bacterium
CTTTTCCAGGTCGTCCATACTTTCGAGCTTCATCTGCTTGCGCATTTCGTCAAGCCGCTTGACCAATTCAGTGTCGGCGGAAATACCGAGGTCCTTGCCTTTTTCCAGCAGAAGCTCGCGGTCTATAAGCCCGCGGAGAACGTCCTTTTGGCCGGTGGAGACCATCTTGGCTGCGTTCGCAGGATCTTGCTGCTGCGCTTCATCTTTAAGCTGCTGTTGCTCGCGTTCATAATCGGCGCGAGTGATGATCTGATTGTTAACACGGGCAATGATTTCTTCTACCACTGTGTCGGCGGAGAGTAGCGCAGGCGCGAGAGTGATGGCGACGAGAACAAAGCGGAAAAGCACTTTTGACATGAAAAACACCCAAAACAACAGAAGTAAGGGAAATTAGCTCTATTCAGATTGTAACCCGCTATTCGGGCCCGTGACGGCGGTTTTCACTCTGCGACCGAGAGAGGCACCAAACAAGTGTCGCGGGGCATCCTATAATGCAATATTACCTAGAAATATGATGCGGTTACACAGAGTTCGAGTCTGGGCTGCCGCCGGCCTGGCGGTGGCGATGCCACTTGTCTGCCGCGCCGCAAAAGAATTTTCCATGCCGAAAACCCAGCCGGCATTCAGCTTCCCCGCCCATGATCATCACTCCAATGAGAATGTCACTGTAGCGGTTGATCCTTACGACACGGCTGCCAAGGGAAACACCTTCGTGGTCAAATATCGCGAGCATAATCTGCTGCCGGTGCTGCTCATTATCACCAATGATTCCGACGATCCGATTCAGCTTACGGGTATGAAAGCTGAATTGGTGACTTCAGACCGCACCAAGCTGACGCCGGACAGCGAAGAGGACATCATCAGGCGGATTTCCCATCCTAATGCCTCTGGCACACACTACCCGATCCCATTCCCTACGAAGAAAGTTAAGGGCGGATTGAATTCGAAAGAGATGGACGAAATCCAGAGCGCGCAATTCAGGGCGAAAGCCGTTGAACCTCGCAGCTCACAGGCTGGATTCCTTTTTTTCGATGTGGCAGATATTTCTAATCCTTTGGCGGGAGCGCGCTTTTACCTTACCGGGGTGCGCAACTCATCAGGCAGTGATCTGATGTATTTTGAAGTTCCGCTGGATAAGTATCTGGAAAGTCAAAAGCAGCACTAGGTTGGCTGGACGGAAGTGCCAGGCAGTTCTGCCTCATGTTTTTCCTTGTCCTTAAGGGAGAGGCGCTTCAACTCAGCACGAGCCGCCCGTATCGCCGCATTCAACGTGCGATGCTGGCTCCAACGAAGAATTTCGGACGTTCCCTCCCGCTGTATGACGCAATGGTACACCTCGGGATTCAGGCGCTTATCGCGACGAAAATCTGCGTAGAACGCGCCGCTCTGCAGGCGTTCGTAGCGTATAACATTCGATATTTCTGAAGCGGCGCGCGAGTCAGGCATTACACACTCAATTTGCAGCACGCCGGGCGTTCCCGATCGCCACGGCGTCCAGCACGTAATCGATTTCGGCGTTACAAAATTCGCAGCGCGATTTGCGCGAGTTGTTGTCGTCTAGGTCGTTGGGCGTTGGCAATGAGAACGAGCGCAAGCAGTTGGTGCAGGTCAGAACAAAATATTGCTTCCCATCAAGGGGGATCCAGACCGGGGCATTGGGAGATCTAACCGCGCTGGAACGCAAAGGCGAACTCTCCAGGAGCTGTCGGATTTTATCGACGAGGACCTCCGGGGAATGCTCTCCACCCTTTTGCAAGTAGGCGTCGGCTATCAGGCCGGCAGGCAAGTCTGTCCCTATGTATTCGCCGCTCATGGCGATCACCGGGATTTGCGGGAATCTTCGCCGAATAATGGAGAGCAACTCAAAGCCCGACATCTTGGGAAGATTAAGGTCGGAGATAATGATGTCGGGGAGCGCCTCCTTCATCATGGCCAAGGCCTCGAACCCATCCTCCGCGCACCGCACGGTGTAGCCGAGGGAACTGAAAAGCTCATCTGCGATTTCACAAAATACGGCATCGTCGTCGACGATCAGCATCCGGTAGTCGAACTGGCGCGGCATAAGGACGGCTCTTTGTGGTCGGATTGTCTTGCAACCCCGGTT
>QHZX01000375.1 GCA_003224835.1 Acidobacteriota bacterium
GGCGGGATTATTGCGACCATCCTTGACGACGCCATGAGCAAGCTGAACAAGCTTCGTGACCTGATCGCCGCGACATCACGCATGACGGTCGAGTATCTGAGGCCCGTGCCCCTGCTCAAAACCTTACGCGTGGAATCACGCGAGATCAGCAAACGCGGACGCCGGCTTACCCGTGTAGCAGAAATTTTAGATGAAAAGGGAACTGTCCTCGCCCGCAGCAGGGGAGTGTTTGTAATCATCGACCCTGCCCGGGTATTTAAAAAATGAGCCCTGGCTGTAAACCAGTCAGCAAGGTGTGCCGCACAATTACAACACAGTTGGAAATTGGGCTCCTCGGCGATCTCTGCGCTTACCTCGGCGACCTCTGCGGTTAAAAGCTTTTGGTCCGTCAGGAACACCACGCTTGTAATTACTAACGCCCAGGCGCAAAATGCCTCCGGCGTTCCATGAGTCAGAAATCTGAATCGCGTCCCCTGGCCAAGTTTGCGCCCGCTCTTTTCCTGCTCACCGTCAGCTTCATCATCAACTACGTTGACCGGGGAAATATCTCCGTTGCCGGCCCGTTGATCAAGCGCGACTTTCGTCTTTCAGACTCAGAACTCGGAATTCTTTTCGCCGCCTTTTTCTGTACCTACACCGCGATGCAGTTCGTGATTGGCTGGCTGGTCGATCGCTTTGACGCAAGTTGGATACTGGCAAGCGGATTTTTGCTTTGGTCGCTTGCTACGGCGGGGACTGGATTCGTACGTGGTTTTGCTTTCCTGCTCACCGTGCGTTTCATTCTTGGAATTGGCGAAGCTGTAGCCTTGCCGTGCGGTTCAAAGATTCTTGCAGAAAATCTGCCCGAACATCATCGAGGCTTCGCTAGCGGCTGTGTGATGTCTGGCCTGAAATGGGGCAATGTCATCGGCACCATCGGAGCTGGGTTTCTGATGGCCGATTTTGGTTGGCGACCCATATTCATCGTCGTTGGACTCGCAAGTCTGTTGTGGCTTCCCGCGTGGGTTAAGTGGATGCCTCGCTGCGATCGTCGTCTAAGTGCTGTCGAAAGCGGTCCGCGTTTCGGCGACATTCTCGGACAGCGGTCATTTTGGGGAACCAGCGCCGGACACTTTGCAACCAATTATTTGTTTTATTTTCTGCTCACCTGGCTGCCGACGTACCTTGTGCAAGAACGCCATCTCTCAATCAAAAGCATGGCCGCGGTCGCGGGCTTGTGCTATGGGGTGGATGCTATCTCCGCAATCAGCACCGGCTGGTTGCAGGATTTCGCCATCCTCCGCGGCTACACGCCCACGCTGGTGCGAAAGTCGGCGATGGTGATTGGATTCTGCATGGCAGCGGTTGGGCTGATCGGCTGCGCGCTGGCCGGGGCAAATTCGTATGTCCCATGGCTGCTGGCGGCTGGCTTTGGCTGCGGAATGACCGGCCCAGGCCTCTACACTTTTCCGCAAACCCTCGCTGGGTCCGCAGCGGTGGGGAAGTGGTACGGCTGGCAAAACGGCTTCGCTAACTTTGCCGGAATCACGGGGCCATCACTTACCGGATTTGTATTGCAGCAAACCGGAAAATTCTTCTTTCCCTTCGCCATCACTGCCGCAATCTGCGTCGGCGGCGCACTTGCCTGGGTTTTCATAGTTGGACGAGTCGAACAGGTGAATTGGAAATCCACCACAAAACTGCATACCACGACGGCAAGCGTGAATGCGTGAGATCCCCAGCTCTTCGATGTGTCATTCCGAATCCCTGATGTGTGATCCCGAATCCGTGATGTGTCATCGTGATGTGTCATCCCGAGCCGGGGATGTGTCATCCCGAATCCGTTCGCCGCAGGCGGACGAAAGAGGGACCGTACGATGCTCATCCGCCTGCATTACCGTCCGCGGGATCAGCACCATTGCAGAATCGATCGATCTTCTCTGCGTCCTTTGCGGCTTTTCTCCGCGCTCTCGGCGGTTAAAAGCTTTTGACTTAGATCGCAGCAGGGACTACCGCGGGATCAGCACCACTGCAGAATCGATCGATCTTCTCTGCGTCCTTTGCGGCTTATCTCTGCGCTCTCGGCGGTTAAAAGCTTTTGACTTAGATCGCAGCAGAGACTACTTGTTTCGCTTACGCGCGTCCAGCAGTAGTCGAAAGTGTTCGCGTAGTTGCTTCACTGCGCGGTCAAACGGTTCTACCGATCCATAAGACCGTGAGAGCATGACGCCGCCTTCCATGACTGTGAGAACGTAAGTTGATAGAGCCTCCGGATCAGTGTTCCGGGGAAGCCGATTTTTCATTTGCGTGACGCATTCTCGAACCGCAGCGATCCACCCCCGGAAATTTTCAGCGATCAGCTTGTGCGCGGGACGATTCTCCGGATCGATCTCCAACGCCAGGCGCCCCAGGGGACACCCGTATCGGCACTCGGTTTGCAGTATGCGCCCGCGATAGCCTTCCAGAATCGCGAAAATCCGCCCGACCGGTTCCTCGGTCTTTGCGAAAGCAGGATCGACGACCATGGGCCGAAGCCCGTGCAGATAACCGTCCAGAACGGCTCGCAACAGGGCTTCCTTGCTTTCAAAAAAATGATAGAAGCTGCCCGAATTGACTCCCGCGTGGGCCAATAAATCGGCCATGCTGGTGCCCGCGAAGCCGCGTTCCCAGAAAAGGTAGCGGGCGGATTCGATCAGACGGTCGCGAGTTGGCAGAGCAGTGGCCAAAACAATTCCTTGCTGCCTTCAGAATACTGTGGTTTACTTGAACGATCAACTAAGTACATTGAATTACCGTTCAAGTGAACCCAACAGACAAACAATCCAGGAGATGAATATGAGGACCATTTCTTTCGCTTTGCTCA
>QHZX01000376.1 GCA_003224835.1 Acidobacteriota bacterium
GAAATAAATAGCGCTTAGATCGACGGTGCAAAATTCGTTGAGCTTCTGATATACGCGATGAAATTCAAATTCCTCATACCAATTACGTGCAATGGTCAGCAGATCTGTGGTTTGCAAAAGCATGTACTGATCGAGACCGCTCATCTTGTCAAACGGAATCTGATGTTGCTCCGGATCGAAATCGTGCAGGTTGCTCAGGATGAACCGGAAGGTGTTCCTGATCTTGCGATAATTCTCAGCTACGCGCTGCATCAGTTCCTCTGAGCCGTGAACGTCTTCACGGAAATCTACTGACGCTACCCACATTCTCACAATCTCGCCACCCAGGCGCTTCGCAATATCTACCGGATCGACGACGTTTCCCAACGACTTCGACATGGCCCGGCCTTGTGGATCAAGGGTCCATCCGCTGGTCGCCACCATACGGTAGGGAGCTTGATCACGGGTTCCTACGGCACAGAGCAAAGAAGAATGGAACCAGCCCCGGTGCTGGTCGCCTCCTTCGAGATACAGATCAGAGGGCCACGGCAGGCTGGGCTCTCGTCCCAGCACAGCCGCATGACTGCAACCGGATTCGAACCAGACGTCGATAATGTCCATCTCTTTCATGAACTGAGTATTGCGGCATTTTGGACACTCTATTCCGGCTGGGAGTAGTTCATGAGACTCATGTTGATACCAGGCGTCGGTTCCTTCTCGTGCAAACAGATCGACAACTCGCTGGTTGACCTCTTTCGAATTTAGCGGCTCACGGCAGCCTTTGCATAAGAAGATTGCGATCGGCACACCCCAGACCCGCTGCCGTGAAATGCACCAGTCAGGCCTGGTTGCGATCATGTTGGAGATCCGTTCTTCACCCCACGCTGGATCCCATTTCACTTTCTTGATTTCTTCGAGTGTCCGTTCGCGCAGAGTGGAGGATCTGCCCTCTGCAGACTGCATCGGCGTCTCCATGGCAATGAACCATTGCTCGGTAGCGCGAAAAATTATGGGATTGTGGCACCGCCAGCAGTGAGGATAAGAATGTTCGATTCTGCTCTCGCCCATCAGCACGCCACGGGCCTTTAGCAGTTCAATGATCGGCTGATTGGCCTTGAAGACTGTGCGACCTTCGTATTCAGGCAGGCCGTTGTGCAACCGTCCAGCTTCATCGACATTGCAGGTCTGATCAAGCTGGTAACGAACGCCAGTGTAAAAGTCGTCAGCGCCGTGTGACGGAGCTGTATGTACTGCCCCGGTGCCTTGCTCGGTTGTGACGTAGTCGGCTAGGACGCCGAGAATACTGCGATCGAGGAAAGGATGAGCAAAGGTCGCGTACTCCATTGCCGTGCCCGGAAAACGGGCGATTACCTTTGCGCGCTGAAGGCCCGTGTTCGTGCGCGTTGCTTCTTCAAGCGCTGCGGCGACGATATACGCCTCATAATCCTGTTCAAGCGCTATATATTCGAAGTCCGGATGGAAAGCCACTGCCATCGACGCAGGAAGCGTCCAGGGGGTGGTAGTCCAGATGATCGTATTCACACGCTTGCCCGAGAGCGCGGGATGTATCTTTTCGGGGGCGCTGGTCAACCGATACTTAACGTAAACGCTGGGACTCGTGTGCTGCGCGTACTCGACCTCTGCCTCGGCTAAGGCTGTCTTGTCGAAGATGCACCAATAAACGGGACGCAATCCTTTGTAGACAAAGCCGTTCTCAAAGAAATCAAATAGCGTTCGAACAATGACCGACTCGTATTCCTTTGACATCGTGGAATAGGGATTGTCGAAGCGCCCAAATACTCCAATGCGTTTGAATTGTTCGCGCTGCAGGTCCAGATATTTTTGCGCGTACGCCCGGCATTCTCTGCGCACCTCAAGCGGATTCATCTGAAGCTTCTTTCGTCCCAGCGATTCATCCACTTTGATCTCGATAGGCAAACCATGGCAATCCCACCCCGGAACGTAGGGAGAATCGAAGCCCGCCATTGTCTTCGACTTGACAACAAAATCCTTGAGACATTTATTCAGCGCGTGTCCCAGATGGATTGGCCCATTGGCGTAAGGCGGACCATCGTGAAGCACATACGTCGGAGCACCGCGGCGGACCTCGCGAATCTTTTCGTAAATCCGCATCTCCTCCCAGAACCCGAGCCATTTGGGCTCGTTTTGCGGAAGGTTGGCCTTCATTGAAAAATCTGTTTTGGGCAGATTAAGTGTGGCCTTAAGGTCCACCGGTCGTTGCGTCTCGCTCATGATTTCTTTGAATTTCCATTATAGGGGATTGGAAAGTTAGCGGCCTTTATCCAAATCGTGATCCATTTTCCTCAGAGGTTGCATCTGAATTAGAGAGAAAGAGGAAGAGAAGCATGCATCAGTCATCAGAGAGCAGACTCGGACTTGACAATTCTGGACAGCTCTGAGCGAGAGATGCAACTTGACGCTCACCTTCCTCATCTTGGATATGTAAGCAGCCACTCCCCAAACGGCGATTAGCTGAATCGGTTGTATAGGGTCGAACCTAAGAATTATGGCGAACCAGGTGTTGATTCCAGAGTCCCCCGTAACCACCGCAAGACCGGTGAGGGCCCCTAAGTTCCTCGTTCCTCAAGCGGAAATATCTGTTTGGCAGTCACTCAAGAATAATCTTCGCGATGTACTCTTTCCTGAGAAGCTGCCGCCGTTAAAACTCACCTCTCATCCGGTGCGCGTGAAGAGCATCTGGGGAGCGTACGACAACAGGAAGACAGCGGCTACGACGTCGGTCTTGGTCCACGGCGCCATGATCGCTGCGCTGATCGGAGTCTCTATTTGGGCGGGGAGACAAGTGACACAAAAGCCGGTTGACCATGTGACTCTCGTCGCACCCGACATCTCTGAGTACGTGCCGATCACCAAGCCTGCACCGCAGGTTATGGGTGGAGGCGGAGGTGGAGGCGCCCACGAGAAGGTCGTCGCGCCAAAGGGAAAGCTCCCAAAGCAGGATATTCAGCAGATCACTCCTCCGATGGTGCAGGTCCGAAACGAGGCTCCGAAGTTGCCGGTTGAGCCTTCTGTGGTCGTGCCTCCGAATGTAAAGCTACCGAACACCAATGCGCCGAACCTGGGTGACCCCAAGTCGCCGGTTATAGCCGGCCCACTTTCGAATGGTACTGGCAGCGGCGGCGGAATTGGTTC
>QHZX01000377.1 GCA_003224835.1 Acidobacteriota bacterium
TATTGAAGTCGTAGCCGTGCTCTTTCAGGTTGGACATTAGATTATCGAGCGCTTCGGCGTTGGCATCCATGCGCTCCTGCTGCGAGTCGGCGACAAACACTATTCCATCCACGCCGCGCAGGATCAGCTTACGGCTGGCATCGTAAAAAACCTGTCCGGGAACGGTATAAAGATGGATACGGGTCTTGAAGCCGCGCACCGAGCCCAAGTCCAAAGGAAGAAAGTCAAAGAATAGTGTTCGCTCGGTTTCGGTGGCGAGCGAGATCATCTTGCCCTTCTGCTGTTCGGCTGTTTTTTGGTAAATGTACTGCAGATTGGTGGTTTTGCCGCCCAGGCCCGCGCCATAATAGACGATTTTGCAGTTGATCTCGCGGGCTGCGAAATTGATAAAGCTCAAGACGCTCCCCAAACGGCGGACATTGACGCTCGCATCCTATCCCGACGCGCAAACCACGAGCACGTGGGCCTAAGCTGATCAATCCGCTGGATTTTGGTTTGTTCTTTGGTTTTATACCATATCGATGCCGTTACCAGCAGCGTTACCCCGGTTACTAGTTGCAGCTAAAGCTTTTAGCTCTGATTGCTAGTCATGCTACCTGATCTCCTGGGAGATAGGCTCACAAGGGCCGCTTTGGCTGCGTTATACCCGCACATGCCGTGCACCCCACCGCCCGGCGGTGTCGAAGACGAGCAAATATAAATTTGTTTGGCCGAAGTTGCGTAATGCCGCGGGCTCGGTCGAAACAGGAATTGCCTGAGATCGAGGGCACCCCCGCCAATGTCTCCGCCCACCAGGTTCGAGTCCATGCTCTCCAGGTCTGCGGGAGAAAATACTCGTCGGGCCAAAACGCAGTCGCGGAACCCAGGCGCGAAGCGCTCTATCTGATCTTCTAGTCTTCCTAGCATGTCCGCTTTCGAACCATTTGGCACGTGGCAATAAGCCCAAGCCGTGTGCTTGCCAATTGGAGCGCGTGAAGGGTCAAACAAGCTTGGCTGAACCAGCAGCACAAACGGACGATCTGGGTGTGATCCAGCGCGAACCGACCTCTCAGATTCAGCAATTTCATCGAAGCTCCCGCCGAGGTGTACCGTTGCGGCTCGCAGGCACTCAGAGGCGCGCCAAGGAACCGGACTGCTCAACGCGTAATCAACCTTGAACGCGCCCGGGCCATAACGAAATGCCTGCAGTCGCCGCCTGAAGGTTTCGGTAAAGCTGTCTCCTGCCAGCGCCATAAGTTGGCGCGGAGTCACATCGCAGAGCAACAGATCATAATTCGGTAGATCTTTTAGGCGTTCAACTCTGGAGGAGGTTTTCACTGAGCCGCCAAGTTTTTTCAAATGATTACACAGCGCGCCGGTAAGCGATTGCGCGCCGCCGCGCGGAATTGGCCAACCCACGGCATGCGCCGGTATTGCCATAAGCAGGCCAAAGGCCCCGCTGAGGGCTTCGTCCAGTGCAAGGCAAGAGTGTGCGGCTAGACCAGCAAAAAGAGCCCGGGTTCGATCACTGCGAAAACGGTTGGCTATGCTCCTTGCGGACCAGAGCGCGTTCATTCCGAATCGCGCCATTAGCCACGGATGTTTGGGGATCGAAGAAACTGGCCGAAGAGCGTCCGAAGCGAATTCCCACCAGTGCTCGACAAATGGCTGCACGAGTTTTCCCCATGCCGGTCCATCCCCGTCGAGAGATGATTTTGCCGCAGCGAGATCGCGTTCGAGCACGACTGCGGTGCCGTCGTCCAGCGGATGGGCAACCGGAGCCGGCGAGTGTATCCATTCCAGTCCATAGTTCGAGAGTGGCAGCGAAGAAAAGAATGGCGAGCCTGCGCCCAGCGGATACACCGCCGATCCAAAATCATGCAAGAATCCTGGCAGGGTCAGTTCGAGCGTCCGCGCAGCTCCGCCCGCACTCGGTTCTGCTTCAAATACTTCTACCTGCAACCCGGCTTGAGCAAGTACGATTGCCGCTGCCAGCCCGTTCGGACCGGCCCCGATTACGCAGGCCGTACGTTTCATTCCAGGCTCCGGATCATTTGTGAATTACGCTCCACGGGACAATCTCTTAGTGATACCATGCCATCGCTGAATATGAAGAGCTACGGTTTTCGAATTCTCTCGCTGATTCTTTTTCTCGCGGCCGCTGCCAACGGAGTTCGGAGCCAGACTTCGACCCCTGGCGTAACCGTACTGCACGCGGCGCGTCTCCTTGAGATTGAAAGTGGCCGCATGCTATCCCCCGGCGAAGTGCTGGTGAAGGGCGACCGAATCGTCGAAGTCGGCAGCACGGTCAAACGCCCGGCCGGCGCGGTTTTCATCGATCTCGGCGACCGCACTCTACTGCCCGGCTTAATCGACGCCCACATGCATCTCTTCTTGCATCCTGGGGCAGAAGGCCTGCAAACGGTTCAGGAATCAGTGCCGCAACGAACCATCATGGCAACGATAGCAGCGCGCGATGATCTGATGGGCGGTTTCACTGCTGAACGTGACATGGGGACCGAAGGTGCGGGTTCAGCCGACACAGCTGTTCGCGATGCCATCAATCGCGGCGAAATTCCAGGCCCGCGGCTGCGAATCAGTGGGAATGCAGTCAACATTCTCGGCGGCCACGAGGACGCGATTGGTTTCAATCCGGCGCAGCACGTGCTTCCAAACGCCGATTATGCGAATGATGCGGAGCAGTTGATTGAGGTCATGCGTGAGCAGATTAAAGAGGGCGCGGACTTCACGAAAATTTATGAGACTGGCGCAGATTCGATCCACGATGGCGTTCTTTCTACGCCATATCAGTACACCGAAGAGCAGTTAAGAGCCGCTGTGGGGGAGGCTGCACGCCAGGGGAGGCACGTCGCAGTTCATGCGACGGGCGATCCGGGGGCTCTTTACGCAGCCAGGGCGGGAGTCGTCTCGATTGATCACTCATTTCAACTGAGCGATGAGACCATGCGGGTGATGCACGAGAAACATATTTTTGCGGTGCCCACATTCGCAATTCAGGAATATTTCGCCACTCATTCCCCAAACCCGTTGGCCGGCCAGTGGGAGCAGCCGCTGTTAGATTTGCACGTACAGAATTTTCGGAAGCAACTGGCGGCTGGTGTGCCGATTGCTTGTACTAATGGTGAAATTCGGCATGACGCCGTTGCAGGCGCTACAAGCGGATTTGATCAATGGCGCGAAACTGCTGGACTGGGAAGGGCAGATCGGAGTGCTCAAGACCGGATATTTTGCCGACATTGTGGCCGTTCCCGGAAATCCGCTGAACGATATTTCTGCCTTGCATCACGTTGAATTTGTAATGAAGAACGGAGCTGTTTACAAAAAGCCCTAGCTCGGACATTACTTCTGTTCTGCAGTTTGCCTGTGCGCGTCCCCTCGTGTATAAACCTCTGTTCGCTTCACAGACTATGAGAACTATCAAAGCCGTTTTGCTCCTCTTCTCGTTGCTAGGCACCGTCGCAACCTTTGCAGAAAACAAGCCGAAATTGACGCTCGATGAGTTCTTCAATTCAGTGAGTTTTTCCTCGGTCAAATTGTCGCCGGATGGAAATTCCGTCG
>QHZX01000378.1 GCA_003224835.1 Acidobacteriota bacterium
CTCGGCCGCCACCTGGAGTCCTTCCCTGGCTCCAATCTCATGCCGCAGATCGTTTCTCCCGACTTGAACGCACAGAACTTTGTACCATTTCCTGATTTCGCGCGCGGGTCAAGCTACGCCGCCACTATCGGCAGCAGCTATTACCACGGCCTGCAAACCAAAGTGGAAAAGCAGTTCTCGCGCGGGTTCAACTTCCTGGCGACTTACACCTGGTCCAAGGTGCGCTCCGACGCTCGTGACTTGCTCAATGGATTTAGCGCAGGCGGCTATCGGGCGCCCGGTGTTCCCGGGGTCGGCATCCATGCCGACTATGGCTTGGCGAACTTTGACGTTCGCAATGTTGTCCACTTGAGCGGCGGTTACGAGCTCCCATTCGGCAAGGGCAAGCGCTTTGCGTCTGGCGCGGAAGGAGTTGCTAACACTTTGTTTGGGGGCTGGAGCATCAACTGGGCCAGTACTTTGCAAGGCGGACAGCCTATCGAGATCGGCTGCCCAACGGGCACTGCGGCAGGTTTGGGTTGCAGAGCCTTTGTCGTGTCGGGCGTGGATCCAACGCCAGGGCGGCACCTGGTGAATGGATTCCCGGTCTTCCTTAATCCAGCGGCGTTCCGCCAGCCGTGCAAGGTGGGCTCCACGAATTCACCTAATGGATGCGTGCCCTTGAGCGGCGTTGACGCCTTGGGTGGCCCGCAGCCTACGGAGGTTCCCGGCCCCGGATTCCACCGGCTGGATA
Source organism: Acidobacteriota bacterium (assembly GCA_003224835.1). GTDB lineage: Bacteria > Acidobacteriota > Terriglobia > Terriglobales > Acidobacteriaceae > Gp1-AA145. The sequence continues at coordinate 734 of QHZX01000378.1, forward strand.
TGTCGCTGTTTAAGGATTTTCGCCTCTCTGAGCGTTACCGTCTGCAGTTCCGTTCGGAGTTCTTCAACATCCTCAACCACCCGAACTTCAACGCTCCCGGATTCGGAGGCAACGGCGTCGTCGCAATTCCGGGATCGACCAACTTCACGCCGAACACCAATGGAACATTTGGCTCCGGCACGTTTGGCAGGAGTGGGTCAACGCGCGATGCTCCTTACGATCCGCGTCAAATCCAGCTTGCCTTGAAGATGTACTTCTAGGCCCGATCTTCACATTTCTCCGCGGGAGGTGCTTGTTGGAAGCGCCTTCCGCGCCACATTTCAGTGCTCTCGCCTGAGAACAACACGGTGCTAGCATACGTACCGTGACTCCCCTGTACCGGCTCGTGTCATTCGTCATCTTTGCTCTCTTGGCGTGCGTGCCAGCGCTGCGAGCCGATCGCGAACAGAACGACGCTCTGAACCGCGAGTTTCAAGCCGCCATCGAGCAATACGACTCAGGCCATTACGCCGAAGCCGCCACAGCGCTGGAGAAGCTTTTGCCCGCGGTGCCGCAGAGCTTTGAAGTTCAGGAGCTTCTAGGATTGGTCTATTCCGCGCAACAGCAGGAGGCGAAAGCCAGTGAGCACCTGGAAAAAGCTGTAGCTCTGAAGCCGGATTCGGCGGCCGCCAGAACAAATCTCGCTACCAATCTTGTACGCCTTGGAAAACTTGGAGCAGCCGAAGAGCACTTTCGTCGGGCGGTTGCACTGGAGCCTCAGACCTTCGATACGAATCACAATCTAGGAGAGTTTTACATACAAATTGGCAAGATTGCCGCGGCCGCGCCTTTCCTTGAACAAGCCCAACGAATCAATCCTTCTTCCTACGGCAATGGCTACGATTTGTCGCTGGCGTACCTTCAGATCGGACGAGTCGGCGACGCCCGCCGCTTGGTTCATGAACTAATCAAACAAAAAGACACCGCGGAATTGCACAACGTCCTGGGGCAGATCGAAGAAAAAGACGGCAACTTCGTCACAGCGGCAAACGAGTTTGAAGCCGCAGCGCATCTTGATCCGACCGAAAGCAACCTGTTCGATTGGGCCAGCGAACTCCTCCTCCATCGCACATTCGATCCCGCCATAGAGGTATTCCAGCAGGCTTCGGAACGCTATCCAAAATCACCACGACTGGCGATTGGACTTGGCATGGCTCTGTATTCACGTGGCAACTACGATGCGGCGGTTAAATCGCTGTTGAGGGCCGCCGACTTAAATCCAGCCGATCCACGCTGTTATTTTTTTCTATCCAAAGCTTATGACAGTTCACCAAGTCAGGCGGAGGAGGTGATCGCCCGCTTCCGCCGTTTCGCCGAGCTTCAGCCAAAGAACGCCCGCGCCCTCTACTACTACGCGATGAGCATGTGGAAGGGAAGGCGTGCTCAGGATACTGCATTGAATGTCGAGCAGATCGAATCGTTGCTGAAGAAGGCTGTTGCTCTCGATCCGAAGCTCGCGGAGGCGCATCTGCAACTGGGAAATCTTTACTCCGATCAGAGCAAGCATGCCTCGGCTATCCCGGAGTATCTGCTGGCGGTTGAATGCAGTCCGGATCTGGCTGACGCGCGCTACCGACTCGGGCAAGCTTATGTCCGGA
>QHZX01000379.1 GCA_003224835.1 Acidobacteriota bacterium
TTGCACTTTCCGGAACTGTTTTTTGGAGAGGTATTGATCAGGGCATGATTGACGCTTCGCTGAACGGCAGCGCAGACGCGGCTCGCGAACTTTCTGACGAAGTGCGGCACATGCAGTCCGGGAACATTCGTTCATACGCGGCCTGGGTCGCGGTAGGTGCGACTGCGGTGATTGCTTATATGGTCTGGGTGGGGCTGCGGACGCGATGAACTGGCTCGACAACAATATTTTGACACTGGTCACGTTTGCTCCTGCCGCAGGCGGCCTGCTGCTGCTGTTCTTCCCGCGACGAGACCGAGACATCCGAGTATTTTCGCTGGTGATTTCCCTCCTCACCTTCGTCCTCTCGCTGCACTTGCCGGCACACTTTAATCGGGGGCTGCCTGGATTCCAATTCAACAAGGACGTTCAGTGGATTTCCACGCCTAACATTCACTACCACATGGCACTCGATGGAATATCCCTGTGGTTGGTGGTGCTGACCACTTTTCTGACACCGCTTTGCGTTCTGATCTCGTGGAACTCGATTCACGACCGCGTCAAAGAATTCTTCATTCTGCTGCTGGTGCTCGAAACAAGCCTGATTGGGGTTTTCGTTTCCCTGGATTTGTTTCTCTTTTACTTCTTCTGGGAAGCCACCCTGGTTCCAATGGCCCTGCTGATCGGCATTTATGGCCACGGGCGTCGGGTTTACGCCGCTGTAAAGTTTTTCCTGTACACAATGATCGCCTCGGTCTTCATGCTGGCCGCAATCCTGTGGCTCTACGCAAAGGCCGGCAGCTTCGATTTTGTGATTGTGCAGAATGCTATCCAATCTGGAGGGATCCCGGAATTCTCCGGGAGAGTGCCGTTGCTGCTGTTTCTCGGATTCTTCATCGCATTCGCCGTCAAGGTCCCGCTGTTTCCATTTCACACATGGCTTCCCGATGCGCACGTGGAAGCGCCGACCGCCGGCTCCGTCCTGCTGGCTGGCGTTCTTCTGAAAATGGGTACCTACGGCATGATGCGGTTTAACCTGGGACTCTTTCCTCAGCAATCGCGCGTGAATGCCCCGTGGATTGTGGTGCTGGCCCTGATCGGCATTGTTTATGGCGCGCTGGTTGCAATGGTGCAGCCAAATATGAAGAAGCTGATCGCATATTCGTCGATCAGCCACTTGGGCTTCGTTGTGCTCGGCATCTTCAGTTTCACGCAGGCTGGATTGGACGGCGCCACGTTTATCATGCTGGCGCACGGGGTTTCAACTGGAGCGCTCTTCATGCTCGCGGGAATTCTCTATGAGCGCCGGCACACCTATGAAATATCGGAATTCGGCGGACTAGCGACGCCAATGCCCGTATACTCAACCTTCTTTTTATTTATTGTTCTCGCATCCGTTGGATTGCCGCTGCTGAACGGATTCGTTGGCGAGTTCCTCGTGCTGAGTGGAGCGTTCCAGGCGAGAATGTGGTGGGGCGTGGTCGGAGCTACCGGCGTGATCTGGAGCGCGTGCTATCTGCTATGGATGTATCAGCGGGTTTTCTTTGGCACAGTGAAGCGCCCGGAGAACAATTCCCTTCCTGATCTTGATCTCCGCGAACGGGTTGCCTTATGGCCAACGGCAGTCGCGGCTCTTGTGATGGGAATTGCGCCGCTGCTTTGGCTGCATGCTATTGATCCCGCTGTACACAATGTTCTTGCGCCGTTTCCTTCCCAGTTCACTAGTCAGGTGGTGAGACGGTAATGGCTCTTCAAACCATGCAGTCCCTGCCGCAGGCTGCTGATTACATTCGCATACTGCCAGAGATCGTGCTGTCGATTTTCGGCATGGTGATTATGCTGCTCGATCCAGTGATGGACGAGCGGCGCAGTCAGCGGACATTGGGTCTGATCGCGCTGGCTGGCGGGATTACAGCTCTGGCCGCAACGCTTTATCAAGCGCAAGTGCGATTCTGGGGGCTCGGTTTCTTTGAAATGGTGAAAGTTGATGCTTTCAGCGTCTTCTTTCATTTTGTGGTGATCGCAGTCACGATCCTGGTGATATTGAGCTCATACGAGTACATGGAAGTGCAGCAGATTCGCGCTGGCGAATATTACGGCCTGATTTTGTTCGGCGCTGTGGGCATGGCTTTGATGTCGTCGGCGATGGAACTGGTCCTCATCTTCATCGCACTGGAAATTTCCTCCATCTCTACATACATTCTTGCGGGATTCCGACGGCGTTCGGCGATTAGCAGTGAATCGTCGGTAAAGTATTTTCTGTTGGGGTCGTTTGCGACGGCATTCTTTCTTTATGGTGTGGCGCTGATGTTTGGAGCGACAGGTTCGACCAGCATCACTCGAATTAGCCAAGCATTAGGCCAGTACGTCGGAACCGGTCACGGACCGCTGCTGGCATATCTGGGTGTGGCGCTCATGTTCGTTGGCTTGGGATTTAAAGTGGCCGCAGCCCCGTTTCATATATGGACTCCGGATGTATACGAAGGCGCACCCTCACCGGTGGTGGGATTCATGTCGACCGCACCGAAGGCGGCAGTGTTTGCCGTGCTGCTGCGAATTGTTTTTGAGGCACATGCTCCCGGCGGCCCGTGGCTCATCTGGGTTGCTGCCGCTCTTTCCATGAGTATTGGGAATATATCCGCGCTGGTGCAGGGCAATGTGAAGCGCCTGCTAGCTTATTCATCGATCGCGCACGCGGGATATTTGCTGATTGCATTTGCCTCCCTGCCGGCGAATGGCATTCCTGCTGCGATGTTCTACACGGCAGCATATGCGGCAATGAATGTTGGCGCGTTTGCAGTCATCGGGCACTTTGCCGGCACGGGTGAGCGTTATGTCACGCTGGAAGATTACGCGGGGCTGGGAAAACGGTCGCCGGGTTTGGCCGCGATACTAACCGTCTTTCTGTTATCGCTGATCGGCATTCCTATCACCGGCGGATTCTTTGCCAAATTTTATGTGTTCAGCGCAGCCTTACAGGGCAGCCATCCTCTAGTGGGACTGGTCATCATTGGCGTGCTTAATAGCGCAATAGCGGCCTATTACTATCTGCGCATCATTGTCGTGATGT
>QHZX01000380.1 GCA_003224835.1 Acidobacteriota bacterium
ACCACGATTGAGCTCAGAAGTCGCAGTCCGGGAGCACGGGCATGTGCCCGCCCGTTTTGATTCGGCGAAGTTTCTCGCCAGCGCGGGTTTGGGCAGGACCCTATTCAACCTCCCCGCCAAGCAAATCCTTTTTCCCCAAGGCGCCGCCGCCGATGCCGTCTTCTACATCCAGTCTGGCCAGATAAGACTCAGCATCATTTCTCGTGAAGCAAAAGAGGCAACTATTGCCCTGCTTGGACCCGGCGAGTTTGTGGGAGAAGACTGCATCGCAACTTCTCATCCCGTCCGCATGGCAACTGCGACCGCAGTTTCGGACTTAGCCGTTCTCAAAATCGCTCGCGAGGAAATGGTGCGCGTGCTGCACGAGGAGCACGAGTTCTCGGATGTGTTCGTCGCATTTCTCCTCGCGCGCAACGCGCGGATCCAGGAAGACCTGGTCGATCAGCTCTTCAACTCAAGCGAGAAACGGCTGGCACGAATTCTTCTGCTGCTGGCGCAATTCGGCAAGCCAGGCAAGCCAGAGCCGGTTATTCCCAAGCTGAGCCACGAGACGCTCGCTCAAATGGTCGGCACCACGCGGTCACGCGTCACTTTCTTCCTGAATCGGTTTCGCAAGCTTGGGTTCATTGAATACAACGGCGAAATGCGCGTCCACAACTCCCTGCTCAACGTCATACTGCACGACTCGACCTTGGCGAAGTGACCGCTGTTTTCTGCAACTCCGGTCTTTGCCGCCGAGAAATACCCCCCATCGTGCCTTATCGCGTGTCACTGAGCGGTTGTGAATTTCAATAACTTGTCGGCGCGCACCGTGATAGGTCCCGGCCCCTTATAGGCAATAAAGCCTAGGTCTCGGAAGCGATTCATAAAAAAACTCACTCGGGCCCGGGTTGTGCCAACCGCATCCGCCAGCTCCTCGTGACTGATCCTCGGAACCACCGCCTGCCGTTTACCGCCGTTGCCAAAATTCGCAAGCAAAAGAAGAATCCGGGCCAGCCGTTTGTCGCTGGAGTTAGCAAGGTGGTCCATTATGACTTCCTGGTATTGAGTGATTCGGGCAAGCAAGTAGTCGAGGAAGAATGCTGCAAAGGTCGCTTCATGGCGGATCACGCGCAACATCTCTTTTCGTGCAATCCTGAGCAGGGTGCAGTTGCTGAGCGCTGTGGCTGACGCCACGCTCCGGGGCCGAACTGCTGCTAGGCACTCCTTGCCTACGAAGCTCCCCGGGCCGAGCAGCGCGATTGTTCTTTCCTTGTCCTGAGAGACTACCGCTAGCTTCACCGCGCCTTCCAAAATGTAAAACACAGCATCGCCCCGTTTTCCTTGTTTAACCAGAATCTCTGTTTTCGGTGCATATACAATCGTCCGGCCCGGGCCGGCTTTCGAGAGAAAAATGTTGAGATAAAACGGCGGTCTTTTTCCAGCAGCCGGGTGCAACTGCTGCTCTGTCTGCCTCTGCTCGCTGGCGTCTATGAGGCTTCCATAAATCTTGGCTGGCTCGCCCCGCTCGTCGAACGCTACCGCGGCGTTCTCTACGGCATGGACCAGGCTGCCGTCCTTGCGGCGGAGTTCAGCCTCGTCGTATTCGAGCCGGCCCCTCTCCCTGAGGCGTCTCAGGAAAATTTCCCCCGCCGTGCGGTCAGGGTAGAGTGAGAGCAGATCGATTTTCAGCGCCTCTTCGACCGAGTCAAAGCCGAGCATGCGCGCGAACGCTGAATTGCAGGTGATCAACCTTCCATCGGGGCTTGCGATGTAGCTGCCCGAGGGATTCGCTTCAAAAAAGCGCCGGGTTTCCTCTTCGCGTCGGTGCAGCGCGTCTTCCGCCTGCTTGCGCTGGGTGATGTCGCGAATGTTGCATTGAATCACCCTTGTCCCGCCACCATTCAATCTATAGACATTGCTCACAAACTCCACGGCAATGGACCGGCCGGCTTTGGTTTCAAGCGGCAGAGATTCGTAGCGGATGTACTCTTTTTCTTGCAGCTCTATAAATGCCAGCTTGCTTTCCTTCCGGTCTTTGAACGGCCCAATCTCCCAAAGCGGCCTCCCAATAAACTCGTCGAAGGAATAGCCCAGCAAG
>QHZX01000381.1 GCA_003224835.1 Acidobacteriota bacterium
TTTTATCGAAAGAAGGACGATGGTGTTTGGACGATACCCAAAGGCGAAGCTGAACCGGGCGAAGATTTGCTAAGCCGGGCACGAACGGAGTTTGAAGAAGAGGTGGGAATTCCTGCAACCGGCGATTGCATCGATCTCGGATGGGTAAAGCAGAAGGGCGGCAAGACCGTTTACGCCTGGGCCTTCGAGGAAAATTTGCCGGATGGCTTTCAGGTTTGCTCGAACGATTTCGAATTGGAATGGCCGCCGCGCTCGAGAAAGATGCAAAGTTTTCCAGAAGTCGATCAAGCCTGCTTCTTTTCACTGGAAGAGGCGAGGCGCAAATTGAAGGAAGCGCAAACAGCCTTTCTTGACCGCCTGGTTGAGGCCATGGGTAGCGCGCGCATCCTGCGCGCATAGCGTCGAGTCCCTTCGGCGGTTCCTTTAAAGCTCGGCAGAATGCGGAGCTAATGCGCGCATAATGCGCGCGCTACCCATCCAGTCGTTGTATTGTTAGCCATCTAGCGATGCCAAGATCCTATTTTCTTTTCGCTCCCGGGTCGGGCGCACCATCAACTCATCCCTGGATGCAAAAGTGGAAACATTATTTGGAATCCCTCGGCGAGGTGGTGCTGTTTGATTATGATTATATGCGCGAAGGAAGGAAACGCCCCAATCCCCCGGCACAACTCATCGCCGCGCACCGATCCGCCTTAGCCGAGGCCCGCGCGAAATCATCCGGGCCAATATTTCTGATCGGCAAGAGCATGGGCGGCCGTATCGGCTGTCATGTTGCACTCGAAGAACAAGTCGCGGGCCTCATTTGCCTTGGTTATCCGCTTTGCGGCGGGGGTGATCCAACGAAATTGCGTGACAAGGTTCTGCGCGAGCTACAAACGCCAATTCTTTTCGTCCAGGGAACGCGCGACCCGCTTTGTCCGCTCGAGTTGCTCGAAAAAGTTCGTTCGCAAATGAAGGCACCTAATTTTCTGCACCTGGTGGAGGATGGAGACCATTCATTGCGACTCACCAAACGTGGGCTTCAATCTGCGAGCGAAACGCAGGACGACTTCGATCAAAGGATCCTGGCGGCGATGAATAACTTCGTCCGCGAAAGCATCGCTCGATCGGGGTATTATTTTAGAACTCTGCAAGGGTCAGACAAGGGACGAACGGTGGATTCCGCAACAAGTTAAAGCTTTCATCGCTATCTAAGCATTGTCAGTCGGCAAAGAGAAATTTACGTGGGCGACCATGCGAATTTGACCGATGACACGATACGGCGCGTCCCCGATTGCACCGTCCCGCGCAACACGACACGCTGAAACATGCAAAGCGAAAGTGCGATCGAAGTGCAAGCGCAAGATAAATTGCGCTGGTTACGGCGGTTGGACGGTGGCCGCGGATGGGAATCTCTGGACGATTACCGCGTGTGTCGCTGTTGCGGCAAGACTTTTGGCGGCCGGCAGGTGCAACTCGTGGGCGGAACGCGTGGACACGGGCCAGTACGATTTCTTTGCCCGACACCGAATTGCCCATCGACGCCCGCCGATTGGCTCTACCTACATGAAGGCGGAGCCGCGGCGAAACAATCCGCTTTGCGATTCCAGCAGCCACATGTCGTTCGCGTCAAGCACGCCAGACATGTTGTGAGGCGCGATCAAAAGCAAGGGAATTGGGCAGGGAAACTCAGGCATGCACTTCAGCGTCATTTCGGTTTGCCGGTTTAGGAACGCCGCCTTTATACTTATCTCGCCCAACGAGACACAAGATCAGCGACCGCGCCAGACACCGCGCGTGGCTGCAAGCGGGACGAACTAACTAGACCAAAGCTACGCATCGGAGCAGGGCGCGGTTCGCTGCATCGCATGGTTAGGTGTAACGGTCAACGAAGGACGGAGGAAGCTCAGCGCCACACTCCTCGCATTCACTTCGGCCACCCAACCAGCGCGATCCTCCAGAAGTCCTTACGGTTCGCGTTGGCGGGCTACCGACAAACTCCTGAGGAGAAGCCACTCTCTGCGGAGTGAATCAGAACTCTCGAGAAAACGAGAGCAAAGAAAAAAGGGTGAATGGAGCCCGGCAAGATGAACAGACGAGAAAAGACATCTATCATAAGCGGCTTACGATGCATCAGGGTAGGAGTGCCGGATCTGGGGAAATCTGCGAAATCTGTGAAGATCATCGCGACACCCCGAGCAAAGCCATCTAACGAGACACAAGATCAGTGACCGCGCCCGGGAGCGCGCGTGGCTGAAGCTGAATGAACTAACTACACAAAAGCTACGCATCAAAGCAGGGTGCGGTCCGCTGCGTCGCCTGGTTAGGCTTGTGTTTATTAGGGAAGCTTCGCCGCAAGAACATCGACCTTCTCGATGAGCGGCGGTTGCGCGAGAAGCTCTGAGGCTTTTGCCATCAACGCGGCCGCGACTTTGCCCGAAAGGTGCGCCTGTCGCCCTGCCTCATCCGGAAAAGCGTCGAAGATGCCGAACGTTGTCGGCCCAAGGCGAATTCCGAACCACGCCACCGTCGCCGGCTCTTCCTCGACGATCGGTAGCCCGCCACGCAAAAAACTTTCAACCTCCACCTCCCTTCCGGGTTTCGCTTCCAAGCGAAGGAATAATGCAACTTTGACCATAACATGTCCTTTCTTTGTTTTGTTTGTTGACTGCAAGAGACTCGGGAACGTCTAACAAGAACAAGCTCAGCCGCGCCTAGCGAGGGCGGGGCTGGCGATCTGTGGAAGTATTTTAGTCTTGTGAACTTGAAGAAACAAGTTGGCTAGGTGCCTGCCGCGTCTCTTTTGTTTACGTGTGTCGGCTGCAGCGACTGGTTAGGTGCCGGTGGTTATCATCACG
>QHZX01000382.1 GCA_003224835.1 Acidobacteriota bacterium
GTTCGTTGGGGGTTCGTTGCGCGGTATTCGAGCGCATTCTGCGACATTTCACGGTATGTCTCGGTATCAGTGTGAGCGGCTAACTGGCTGTAAATGCTATCGAGGGGTACTGAAGCGTACTGCGCAATATTGAGGAGCGGGTAGAGTTCGCGACTTAAAATCCCGGGCTCCGAAAGGAGCGTACCGGTTCAATTCCGGTCCCGGGCACCACCAGGCATTATTTTCGTTTTGATTTTCTTGCCGCGATCCTCCGTACAATTCCAAACAGGAAAACCATGCGGGGCGCTAAAGCGTCTCCACACAGCACAATCTAATTTTTCCTGGGAACACCGGGACGAGCGGGTGGCACATTACCGAGCAGTGAGTCAGCCAGCCGCAGCCAACGCTCAAACGGCGGCTCCCACAAATCCATCTCTGGACCGTGCGGATCTTCCTGGGAAACGGGCGAATTTTCAAGATGCGTATTGCAGTTCGGATCCATGTGGATCTCCTTCCAAGTTAAACCCTGAGATGGGAGCGGAGTCGCAGATGGTTGTAAGTTATTCATGTCAAAAGTTTTATGTATTACTTCGGTTACCGACCTATGCGTGGAAGTCTCGATCGGCACTCGTCGGCGGAAGTCTGTATCACATCGAGAAATGAGTCCCAAAATTTATTCAGCAGCACTCAATTGAAGCTTGACATCCTCGGTGAGGGGTCTAGCATGGACATATCACCTCCGATCCACTTCAGGATCGAATGGGCCGGCAGCCAAGGAAAGTCACCGCTTCTTGGTAGTCGGCCCGTTTAATTTTCCGCTTTTGGCAATATTCGCCAGCAAATATCCGGCCTGTCGTGTGCGTCAGTTCTGAACCCATTGTTTGAGTTTTCTCGCCAGGGACTCTGGAACTTCCGCCTCAAGCTCAACCGCTCCATCCTTGTATTGGCGGGAGTAGATTCTGGAACGGGCCTCAATCATGGCCAGGGCCTTGCCTTCTTTCTGTGGAACTCGCAGCCGCATGCGGCTGAGCGCATCTTCAGAGAGCATCTGATCGATGCGATCGAGAAGAGTGGTCAATCCGATCCCCTTCGCGGCGGAAACGTGCACGGTGCGGGTATCGTCGCGCAGGCTGTCACGCTGTTTGGAAGGCAGGAGATCAACTTTATTTTTGATGTGCAATGCGGGCTTCTGGCCAGCTTCGAGTTCGGTCAGCACGCGATCGACTTGGGCGTCCTGTTCGGCAGAAAGTGGGCTGCTGGCGTCGGAAACGTGCAGAATCAGCGCGGCTCGCTGCACTTCTTCCAGGGTCGCGCGAAACGATGAGACCAAGGCGTGCGGCAGGTTGCGGATGAAGCCGACAGTATCCGAGAGTAGAATTTTTCGCTTCGACGGCAGAGTTACAGAACGCAATGTGGGATCGAGAGTGGCGAACATGCGCGGCGATTCAAGCACGGTTGCATTGGTCAGCGCATTGAACAGAGTTGATTTGCCAGCATTGGTGTAGCCGACCAGCGCGACGGTGGCGACCGGAACCGATTCCCGACGTTGCCTTTGCTGTGCGCGAATGCGGCGGACGTTCTCAATTTGCTCTTTGACGTGGCGAATGCGGCGGAAAATTTTGCGCCGGTCGGTTTCAAGCTGAGTTTCGCCGGGCCCTCGGGTCCCGATTCCACCGCCCAGCTGGGACATTTCGGCGCCGCGTCCGGTGAGCCGCGGCAGCAGGTAATCCAATTGAGCGAGTTCAACCTGCAACTGGCCTTCGCGGGTGCGGGCGTGGGTGGCAAAGATATCGAGAATCAGCTGGGTACGATCAATGACGCGCGCATGAACGACATTTTCAATATTGCGCTGCTGCGAGGCGGTCAGATCATGATCGAACAAAAGCAGATCGGCGGAAACGGAAGCGGCTGCTCCTGCAATTTCTTCAAGCTTGCCGCGGCCGATCAATGTCGCAGGATCAGGACGATCCCGACGCTGCAAGATTTCTCCAGCAATTTCTGCTCCCGCGCTGGTCGCAAGATCGCGTAACTCGGCCAAAGATTCTTCAGCGCTAAATTGCGGATCAGAAACAGGCCTGGATTTTGCCGTCGTCGCGGTGTCGCGAGCAGCTTGTGCTCCGCTGGTCAGGCCCGCGGATGGAGAACGTTTGCGGGTACGATAGTCGAGCCCAACTAGAAATGCGCGCTCCTTGCGCATTCCCGGCGGGAGGTTTTGCTGGGAGGAATGCCCGCCACGACGCGATACTCTCGATTCAGTACTGCGCAAGCTCAAACAGCCCTATCCCTCAGTTCCGGATGCAGCCGGAGCTTGCTCAGAATCGCTGACTGCGGGTGGCGGCACGACCCGTGGCCGCTCTGAGAAACCGTGGCCCTTGGCGACCGCGACCGTCGAAATCGCATGCTTGAAAATCAGTTGCTCCTGGTTATTGGTTTCGAGCACGACCGAGTATTTGTCAAATGAACGAATTCGGCCCGTGAGCTTTACGCCGCTCATTAAATAGATTGTGATACTGCTTCGCTCTTTACGCGCCGTGTTGAGGAAAGTGTCCTGAATATTCTGCGTCGCCGGCTTGGTCTCCATTTGCCGATCTCCTTGTGGTACAGCTCTGGTCCCGCAACTCCAACCCCCGCTGAGGGAATGCGGGGGATTTCA
>QHZX01000383.1 GCA_003224835.1 Acidobacteriota bacterium
TATCTCAATTACACCGGGCGCGAGTTTTCAGTGGGATCGCTGAATGAGTATCGCGATCGCATGGTCGTCGTGGGATCACTCTCGAAAACGTATGCGATGACCGGATGGCGCATGGGATACGCTCTCGCGCCTGCTCCCCTGATTGCGGCCATGCAGAAGTTGCAAAGCCAGTCGACATCGAATCCGACATCGATTGTGCAGAAAGCGGCAGTGGCGGCGCTTAATGGGCCGCAGGACTGCGTTGCCGAGATGCGGAAGGAATACATCCAGCTTCGTGATCATGTGCTGGCTGGACTGAGCGCGATCAAAGGAATCAAGTGCGCACGGCCAGAAGGCGCGTTTTATGTTTATCCGAATATTTCTGCATTTCTCGGCAGAAAGGGAATGAATTCGCCGGCCGAATTTTCGCGAAAGCTGCTGCATGAAGCCCACGTGGCCAGCGTGCCGGGCGAGGGTTTCGGAACCAACGAGCATGTTCGACTCTCGTATGCGACCTCGCAGAAAGAGTTGGATCGCGGACTGGAGCGCCTGCGGAATTTTCTCAGTTAATTAACCACAGAGGACACAGGGCTTCACAGAGCAAAGACACAGAGGATTTGTCGTAAATAGTTGTGCAGTCTTTAATATCGTTAATATCATTCGAAGGTCCGTACTTCTCGCACCTTTATGCGGAGTATTCCCACGCGGCGCAGCGAAAAATGCCTTACACTGTCGTCTGACCTGTGAAACTCTCTGTCGTCATGCCCATTTACAACGAGAGCGCCACTCTGCGCTCGGTTGTGGGCCGTGTGTTGGCGGTACCGCTTGAAATTGAGTTGCTTTGCGTGGACGACGGATCACGCGACGGCTCACGAGAAATTCTGCAAGAGCTTGCTTCCGAGAAGCCGCAGGTCAAAGTTTTTTTCCAGCCGCAGAACATGGGCAAGGGTGCGGCCCTGCGCCGTGGCATTCAGGAAGCGACTGGAAATTTCGTCATTATTCAGGACGCCGATCTTGAGTACGATCCCACGGAATATCCCCTACTGCTGGAACCATTATTAGAAGGAAAAGCCGACGTAGTGTACGGTTCTCGTTTTCTCGGTGGGTTTTTCGTCGAGAGGTTATTCAGTCGATACCGATCGAAGAAGATCGTTTCGGCTTCGAACCTGAGATCACGGTAAAAATTGCCAAGCGCCGCCTGCGGATCTACGAAGTCGGCATTAGCTATTGGGGCCGCACTTATGAGGAAGGAAAGAAGATCGGCTGGAAAGATGGATTCCGCGCGCTGTGGTGCTTGCTGAAATATTCAGTAAAGGAACCGGTCCAAAGCAGGCAACAACTGACTTCGCCTGCTGTTGCCAATCGGCAAAACGCGCCCGAATAGTATTGACCTCAACGCAAGGTTTTCGGCGGTCGGGCTGAGCCAGTTGTACGGGCTCCGTTGCCCCTCCCCTTCCTGGCAGCCTGAGGTGGATGATACGAAAACTTCGCGGATTTGTTCTTGCTCTGCGCTGCGGTCCCGGTTTTTTGTGCCATAGGATGAACGGGCTTCGAGCTTCGTACCGGTTTGACGTTCTTTATCCCGCTTTGCTCGATTTTGGCCAGCTCACCCGCTGACTTGGATTTCACCGGCGTCGCAGCCGACCGAGACTTGTGTGGTTTAGCCTGCGCAGAGTTCGCGGCATGCTGGTTGCGTAGTTCGGGATTTTCGATCTTCTGGCCAAACGCTGTTCCCAGCAGAACAACAGTAAGGATGAATAATACGGCGTTTTTCACCACTTCATCTTAGCTCTGAATTATGGGTTGAGCACGAATGTTTTTCTTGCGCAATGCTTTCAGCAAGTTACCTTTGATAAGATCAATGAGCACTTGATTCTGCTAAATTTGGGATGCCTCAGGGACACCGCTTTACATATTCCCTTTTATTTCATGAGTGCACTGGCGTAACGCCAGAATTTCGAGGAGGGATTGCATTTTGACTAATTTGACAAGCCATCTTATCCCGCCGCATGGCGGTGAACTTGTTCAACTCACAGCCTCGCCGGAGCGTAGCGCGGAATTGAAAGCGCACTCGCGCGAGTGGCCTTCCTGGGATCTGACGCCGCGCCAAATTTGTGATCTGGAATTGCTTCTGAGCGGCGGGTTCTCGCCTCTGCGCGGCTTTATGCGACGCGCGGATTACGAGCGGGTTTGCCACAAGATGCTGCTTACCAGCGGCGTTCTCTGGCCGATGCCCATTACCCTGGACGTCACGGAGGAGTTCGCGAAAAAGCTGACGCCCGGTTCCAGCAAAATTGCGTTGCGCGATCCTGAAGGTGTGATGTTGGCGATGTTGGATGTTGAAGAAGTCTGGCAGCCCAATCGCAAGGACGAAGCGGAATCTGTTTTTGGGACTACCAGCACGGTCCATCCCGGCGTCGACTATCTTCTAAGCAAATCCAATCCATGGTACGTGGGCGGGAAGCTCGAAGGCCTGCAACTTCCGTCGCACTATGATTTCAAAACCCTGCGGCTCACGCCGGCTGAACTGCGGGCAGAATTTTCGCGACAGGGTTGGCGGAGAGTGGTGGCGTTTCAAACTCGAAACCCCATGCACCGCGCGCACGTTGAGTTGACTTTCCGCGCAGCCAAAACCGTAGAAGCGAATTTGCTGATTCACCCATCCGTGGGAATGACTAAGCCCGGCGACGTGGATTATTTCACTCGCGTGCGCTGTTACCAGCTGTTGCTGGCGAAATATCCTCCGGGAACGGTGAAGCTTTCACTATTGCCGTTGGCCATGCGCATGGGCGGTCCGCGCGAAGCGATCTGGCATGCGCTGATCCGCAAGAACCATGGCGTGACTCACTTTATTGTGGGACGCGATCATGCCGGACCGGGGAAAAACTCCGACGGCAAGCCGTTTTATGGGCCATATGAAGCCCAGGAGCTTTTCTCGAAGCACGAGAAAGATGTCGGAGTCACCATGGTGCCGTTCAGCATGATGGTTTATCTCGAAAACCAGGACTGCTACGTGCCCGACAACGAAGTGCCCACCGGTGCGCGTGTGCTCAACATTTCCGGCACGGAATTACGCGACCGCCTCAATGCAGGCCGCGATATTCCTGCATGGTTCACTTATCCCGAGGTCGTCCGTGAGTTGCGCCGCAGTTTTCCACCACGGCACAAGCAGGGTTTCACGGTTTTCTTCACCGGTCTTTCGGGATCGGGCAAGTCAACCATCGCCAATATTCTGCTCACCAAATTTTTGGAAATGGGTGGGCGGCCAGTCACCATCCTGGATGGCGATCTGGTTCGGAAGAATCTTTCATCGGAGCTCGGGTTTTCGAAAGAGCACCGCGACATCAATATTCGACGCATCGGTTACGTTGCATCCGAGATCACTAAAAATGGCGGCATCGCCATTTGCGCCCCCATCGCGCCTTACGACTCCGTACGAAGTCAGGTGCGCCAGATGATCGAGCCTTACGGAGGTTTCATTCTGGTGCACATAGCTACTCCGATTGAAACTTGCGAGCAGCGTGATCGCAAGGGGCTCTACGCCAAGGCGCGGGCAGGAATCGTGAAGGAGTTCACCGGTGTTTCTGATCCCTATGAAGCTCCGACGAATGCCGAGGTCGTGATTAATACAGCGGAGTTGAGCGCGGAAGAGGCGGCGCAGGAGATTATTCTTCACCTCGAGCAGCAGGGATTTA
>QHZX01000053.1 GCA_003224835.1 Acidobacteriota bacterium
GCGTCAGTGTTGCGAAAAAAGCAGGCGCTCATCATTCCGCAGGACGGCGTTCCGCATCTCGAGGAAACGCCTGCTGATCCTCCAATGGTGAACCGGCAGGTTTCCGAGATCGATGGCAAAGTGAACGAATTCGGCAAGCTCAGCGCACACGTGCAATATGAGCTTCGCGGTGATACTGAGCTTTACATGCGCATGCTGTTTCGCCACGTTCCTCGGAATAAATGGAACGATTGGGTCAAGCAGATGAATACATTCAGCGGTCTCACGGGGGATGTTTCCGACCTGAACGTGAGCGACCCTGCCCAGACACACGAGGCTTTCAAGATCGATTACAAAATCGAAGCCGCCAACTTTCTAGACTGGTCGAAAAAGAAATCCGATCTGCTGCTTCCGCTTTCGCACATTAACCTCGCAGACGCCGACGAAGATGATTCTGATCCTATTAAGATCGGATCCCCAATCGATTATGTATATCGCTTGCGCATTGAATTTCCTCCCAAATACGCGGAGAGCGCCCCGCTTCCATTTTCGATGAAGCGCGACTACGCGCATTACGAAGCCACTTACAAAGTCGAAAGCAACGTCTTCACTGCCTCACGCACTCTGGTGACCAGCATGGATGAGTTGCCGTCAGCCCGGTCGAGCGACTATCTCGCTTTTCGCCGAGCGGTGTTGGCAGACGCGACCCAGCATCTTTCTATTGACAGCAGCGCAGCCGGATCGCCGACGCTTTCGTCGGACCTGAAAGGTGACGATCTCTACGACGCGGCCAAAGCATCCTTCGACCGCGGCAATTACAAAGCTGCTATCGAACTGTTCAAACGTGTAGTGGATGCTGATCCCAAGCACAAAACGGCGTGGATGGATCTCGGTCGCGCATACATGCTGATGCGGCAAACTGATGACGCCATCGCTGCCTTCAAGAAACAGGCTGAGTTGAATCCTTACGATGAGTATGCCTATGCCGCGCTGGGTTGGGCCTACACTACTGCGCGCAAGTACGATGACGCTGCTACTGCATTCAACAAAGCGATAGAAATCGATCCGCTCAGCCAGTATGCCCACGCGGCGCTCGGCAGCATGTATGCCGAGGCACATCAATACGACAAAGCCGCTCCCGAATTAGAAAAGGCGGTTTCGCTGAAGTCGGACGATGCCGGGTTGCAGATCAGCCTTGGCGATGCGTACCTCAATTTGGGTCAGGATGAAAAGGCGCTGGCGGCATTTGATCGCGCGACCGAAATTTCCGCCACGCCTGAGGTCTGGAACAATATCGCGTATCAGCTCTCTCTCAAGAAAACGCACCTTGACCGCGCGCAGCAATATGCGGAGTCGGCAGTCACGGCCATCGCTAATTCTCTGCGCAATCTTTCTCTCGACCAGCTTTCGGACCGCGACCTCGGCATGGTCTCTGCGCTCGATGCCGACTGGGACACTCTTGGTTGGGTTTATTTCGCGCGTGGCGATCTGGAGAAAGCCGAGAAATACGTGAATGCCGCGTGGATATTAGGTGAACACGGCGAAGTTGGGGATCACCTGGCAGAAATTTATGAAAAGCGCGGACGCAAGGACGACGCGATCCGCACGTATGCGATGTCATTGTCGGGACTACGTCCGGCGCTTGAGACCAAGGGACGGCTCGCTGCGTTGGTCGGAGGCGATGGCAACGCCACCAAAGTGGTTGACCAGCATCGCCAGGATTTGCAAAGCCTGCGCACCGTCAAGCTGGGCAAGATTGCTCCCACCGGAGGTACGGCGGAATTTTTTGTCATTGTGACATCGTCCTCTGGCCATGCGCAGGTTGCCGCCGCCAAGTTTATTAATGGCGAAGAAAAGCTGAAGCCGCTGGCTGAGAACCTACGCACCGCGAAAATCGATTTCGCATTTCCCGACGACACACCCACGAAAATCCTGCGGCGTGGCATTCTTTCCTGCTCGCAAAGTACCAAGGAATGCGATTTTGTGATGATGCTGCCGGAAGACGTGCATTCGGTGGATTAAGCGTGTGTGACTCAGATCACATAACCGTGTGACTTCAATCACAGACGGCTCGAGCCCAGATCAGGTACATTGTCGTGTACGTCCTGCACTCCCAGTTGAAAGTGCTTGGAGGTCATCTATGACCGAAGCGCGATGTTTGCACCTCAACCGAGTGAGCGGTGTTATGCAAAGGGATTTATCTCGTCCTGCCGGCGAAAATTCACTCTATTCGGTAGAACTTACAACTCATATCTGCGAGTCCTGCGGGCAAGTTGAGCTATATTGCAACTCCCACCGGGAAGTCTGCTCTTGGCTGCTGTCCACGAGCAAAGAGCAGTAGTTTTTCACCTGCAGGAATGCTGTTTCTCAACGTCCCAAACTGTCGGCGTGCGTCATCTGTTCATATGCGTAGGCAACACGCAAGACTTCCGCCTCGCCACCCGGACGCCCGACGATTTGTAAGCCAATCGGCAGCCCTTGTGAATTAAATCCGCAGGGGACCGAGATTGCGGGGAGTCCCCACACATTTACCGGCCTGGTATTGCGGAGCAAGAGTATTTCAGCTGGGCGAAGCTGCGAAATGTCTTCGAGCAGATCGGAAACGCGGGGTGTAGAGACGGGGACGGCCGGAGTTACAATAACGTCGAGTTCGCGGAATATCTGGCCGATTTTCTGACGTACGCGCTTCAACTCCGCAAGCGCATTCTGGTATTCCGCCTCGCTGACCGGAGCCGCGGCATTGAGCCGGCGCAGAGTCTCCGGATCGTACAAGTCCGCAGATGAAGCAATTTTGTCGCGATGGTATGCCTGAGATTCTGCGTTGAAAACGGTGCGGTCCTGATCGATCGGAAGCTCAATCTCGCGAACGGCTTTCACTTTACCCGCCAGACGCTCAATAGCACCTTCGACGGCAGCCACGATTTCGCCGTTCAGTTCTTCATAAAAATATTTCCGGGGAACTCCCAGCACGAAATTGCGAATGCCAGCGGTCAAAGCCTGAGAATAGTTTCCCGGGGTTTCCGCGATGGCGTCCAAAAGAATCGCGGCGTCCTCCACAGTTCGCGTGATTGGCCCGGCATGGTCAAGCGTTTGCGATAGCGGAATAATTCCGCGCGTGCTCACCAAGCCGTAGGACGGCTTCAGCCCAACGACGCCGCAGATTGCCGCCGGCTCGCGAATGGAGCCTGCGGTATCGGTTCCAATAGCCGCATAGCACATTCCCGAAGCAACGGCCGTGGCGGAACCCCCTGAGGATCCTCCCGCGATGAACTCAGGATTAACGGAATTCCGCACAGGCCCAAAGTGGCTGATCAGCGAGCTGCCGCCATAGGCAAACTCATGCAAATTTTGTTTGCCGAGCAGCACTGCTCCCGCCGACTTTAATTTTTTAACGACATCAGCATCCTCTGAGGGGATGCGGTTACGAAAAACAGCGCTGCCCGCTGTTGTCCGCGTGCCCGCGGTATCGATCAAGTCTTTTAGTCCAATTGGAATTCCGTGCAGCGGGCCTCGCCATTTCCCGGATTGAATCTCTTGTTCCGCTTTCTGCGCCTCGGCCAACGCTGATTCGGCAGTAACGGTGATGAACGCATTCAGCGTCGGGTTGATGCGGCCAATCTTATCCAGGCACTCCCTAACCAGGTCCACCGGAGAAATTTCCCGCTGCCGAAGCTGCTGTGCCGTTTTGGCAATAGAACGGAATTTCATCTCGCGTCATCTTAATTAGTTCCGCGCATTCTTGTTGTCGCTTGCCTATAATCAAACTGCTCCCGCCGGGACGTGTATTCGGGTTCCGGCAAATAAGAGGACTGCTATGTCGCTAGTGACCACCACCCCTGTGCGCACTCAGGCGTTTTATCTTCAAGGCAAGTGGGTACAGGAAGGCACGCCGGTTGAAATCCGGTCCCCTTACGACGGCACTCCTTTGGCGATGATTTTCCAGGGCACGGCGGATCACGCAGAACGCGCTATTCAATCCGCGGTCCGGGCTTTCGGCAGCACTCGCCGCTTGCCCGCGTTCGAGCGCCAAAGAGTGCTCCGCTCGATTGCACAATACATCAGCTCACATAAAGAGGAATTCGCACGCACCATGGCGCAGGAGGCCGGCAAGCCGCTGAAGGCCGCCCGCACCGAAGTTGACCGCGCCATTTTCACCTTTACCATTGGCGCCGAAGAGACCACGCGCATACCTGGGGAATACCTGTCGCTTGATTGGCAGCAATTCACCTCGGGGCGCTGGGGAATTGTGCGACGGTTTCCGTTGGGCCCGGTTGCTGGAATTACTCCATTTAATTTTCCGCTGAACCTCGTGGCCCACAAAGTCGCTCCGGCGATTGCGAGCGGCTGCCCGATTATTTTGAAGCCGGCGCCGCAAACTCCGCTCAGCTCGTTTCTTTTGGCCGAGGCGGTTGAGCAGGCGGGCTTGCCCGATGGGGCTTTCAACGTGCTGCCGCTTTCCAACGAGGACGCCGGGCTTTTGATTACCGACGACCGCATAAAGATGATCAGTTTTACGGGCAGCGCACCGGTTGGGTGGGAGATCAAGCGCCGCGCGGGGAAGAAAAAAGTTGTGCTTGAACTCGGCGGCAACGCTGGCGTAATCGTCCACAGCGACGCCGACCTTGCCTGGGCGGCGGAACGTTGCGTTACCGGCGGATTCAGCTACGCCGGCCAGACCTGCATCTCGGTCCAACGCATTCTGGTTGAGCGTTCTATATTTAAGAAGTTCACCGATCTGCTTCTCGAAGGCGTGAGCCGATTGCGCGTCGGCGATCCCATGGATGAATCTACTGACCTCGGCCCGCTCATTCGTGAAAGTGATGCGATCCGTGCCAGCGAGTGGGTGCAGGAGGCAGTGCAGGATGGAGCTACTCTGCTATGCGGCGGCAAACGGCATGGCTCAACTATCGAGCCGACCGTGCTGACCGGCACGCGTCCCGACATGAAAGTGAACTGCCAGGAAATTTTTGCTCCGATTGTGACTATCGAATCGTACGACGATTTCTCTCTGGCACTGCGTCGCATCAATGAATCACCCTATGGTTTGCAGGCGGGTGTGTTTACCCGTGACGCGAATCGCATTTTTCAGGCCTACGACGAGTTGGAAGTTGGCGGGGTCATTGCGGGAGATGTGCCAAGTTTCCGCATCGATCACATGCCTTACGGCGGAGTGAAAGACTCTGGTTTGGGACGCGAAGGCCTGCGCTATGCGATCGAAGAGATGACTGAACCTAAGTTGCTGGTGATGAATCTGAGGTGATCTGGTGTGGACTTCGGTTTCCTTCGAAAAAATTATTCTTAACTGAATACAAAAGATCATTTTACAAATCTCGCGAACTGCTATAATTTCCAGTTTCATTCGACAAGCTGCACGTTTCCAGTAAAGACTGGGGTCGCATTTACAAATACCGCTGTACAGAAAAAAATCCTGATCGATGCAGATTTTCCATCGCAGCGCTAACGTCGCCTCCCGGACCTCGATTTACGTGGGCATATTCACGCTCGCGTTCGCGCTATGGGCTTGCGTCGCTCTGCAGCGCTCGCCATACGTTACCTATGCGGGCGTCGCCAGGCCGCAACCTGTTCCGTTCAGTCATGAGCACCACGTTGCTGGGCTCGGCATCGACTGCCGTTATTGCCATACTTCGGTTGAGAGTTCGAGTTTCGCTGGAATTCCGCCGACCCGGACGTGCATGAACTGTCACTCGCAGATTTGGACTTCAGCCCCGCTGCTCGAGCCGGTGCGTGAAAGCTTCCGGACGGGAAAGTCTCTGGTCTGGAACCGGGTCAACGATCTTCCCGACTTCGTTTATTTTGATCACAGCATTCACGTCAACAAGGGCGTAGGCTGCAACACTTGCCATGGAGCCGTTGATCGGATGCCGCTGATGTTTAATCACGCGTCGCTGCAGATGGAGTGGTGCATACAGTGTCATCGCGCGCCGGAAAAAAATCTGCGGCCGCGGGATCAAGTTTTTAATATGCGATACCAGCAGCCAACCACGGATTCACCGGTGGTTGTGGATGGAACCAGCTATACCGACCAGTTGTCACTCGGGAAACATCTGGTGCACAAATACGATTTGCGCACGGTGATGGACATTACCAGTTGCTCGACATGTCACAGATAGGCAGCTTCTAGCTATTAGCTTCTAGCTTGAGCGCTAAAAGAATGCATAACGAAGATCAAAACGGGAAGCCGCACGTAGAAGCAGTTTGTCCGGGAAAAAAGGACAAGCTCGATCTGGTCCAGGTGCAGGCCGATATCGAAAAGAAGAATGGACCCGAATTCTGGCGCAGCCTGGAAGAGCTGGCTGGCAGCGCCGAATTTCGCGAGATGATGCACCGCGAGTTCCCCAAAGGCGCCTCGGAGTGGGTGGACGCGGTTTCGCGGCGTGGCTTCTTCAAATTAATGGGGTCGTCCCTGGCTCTGGCGGGCATGACTGCCTGCACCAAACAGCCCTTCGAGCAAATCGTTCCTTACGTCAAGCAGCCGGAAGAGCTGGTCCTCGGCCGGCCAATGTTCTACGCCACCGCCTTTACCTTGGGCGGATATGCTACGCCGCTGCTGGTCACCAGCCGCGAGTATCGCCCTATCAAGATCGAAGGCAACGATCGTCATCCGGCGAGCCAGGGCGGCACTGACGTCTACGCGCAGGCCTCGATTCTTGATTTATATGATCCTGACCGCTCTCAGAACCTGTTTAACATGGGTAACGTTTCCGACTGGGACACGTTCGTCAGAGGGCTGCACGATCCGCTGAGCGCGCAACAGGCCAAGAAGGGCGCGGGCCTTCGCATTCTGTCACAATCGTTTTCATCGCGCACGCTTGCCGATCAGAAGCAGCAACTGCTCAAGAAGTATCCCGAAGCCAAGTGGCATTTTTACGAGCCGGTCAATCGCGACAACGTCTATGAAGGCGCGCGCATGGCCTTCGGCCAGCCGGTCGAGACCACCTACAAGCTCGATGCCTCTGATGTAATCGTCTCGCTCGACGCGGACTTCCTATATGGCGGCTTCCCGGGAATGACGCGCTATGCGCGAGATTTCGCAAAGCGCCGGGATCCCGATTCCGGCAATATGAGCCGGTTTTATGCGATTGAGAGTACTCCCACTTCGACGGGCGCGAAGGCGGACCATCGGCTCACTGTTCGTGCAGCCCAAGTCGAAAGCATCGCGCAAGATTTGGCTAACTTAGGTAAGGACCTGCAGCGAGGGAACACAGCAGGCGATGCCAACACATTTGTATTCACGGTGGCACAAGAACTCTTGGCGCACCGCGGCTCCAGCGTCGTCATCCCCGGCGATCATCAGCCGCCGGTTGTCCACGCTCTTTGCCACGCAATCAACCAGCAGCTCGGCAATGTGGGCAAAACCGTCGTTTATTCCGATCCGGTTCCGGCTTTCACAGGAAACCACAACGACTCGCTCAAAGAACTCATTGCCGACCTGAACGCTGGCAAAGTAGAGATGCTGGTGATTCTCGGCGGCAATCCAGTGTACGACGCGCCTGCCGACTTCGGCTTCTACGATGCGCTGAAGAACAGCAACACTCCGCTGCGAATCCATGTAGGCCTGCACAATGACGAAACTGCCGAGCTTTGTCATTGGCATGTGCCAGAAGCGCACTACCTCGAAGCCTGGGGCGACAGTCGCGCCTACGACGGCACGGTCAGCATTGTGCAACCACTCATTGCTCCTCTTTATGGCGGAAAGAGTGCGCTCGAATTCGTCGCGTTACTCGCGGGAGAGGGTGAGCCCACCGGGCACGAAATGGTCCAGAATTACTGGAAGACCAAAAACACTGGTACCGATTTCGACATGACGTGGCGCAAGTGGCTCGAGCAGGGATGGGTCGACGACACGGCATCGAAGCCGAAGCAGGTGTCCGCGAAGAGCACGAATTTTGCCACTTTGATTCCGCCAACGGGCCAGAACGTCATCGAGATCAACTTCCGCCGCGATCCCTCGGTATACGACGGTCGCTTCGCTAATAACGGGTGGCTGCAGGAGCTTCCCAAGCCCATGACCAAGGTGACCTGGGACAATCCGCTTCTAATGAGCCCGGCGATGGCAGAACGTATGCACTTCCAGAAGATGGACATGGTTCGGGTCGAAATGCA
The DNA here is from genome assembly GCA_003224835.1 of Acidobacteriota bacterium. Taxonomy (GTDB): domain Bacteria; phylum Acidobacteriota; class Terriglobia; order Terriglobales; family Acidobacteriaceae; genus Gp1-AA145. Next base: position 8,104 of record QHZX01000053.1, read on the forward strand.
AAACGGCAAATACCTCGATCTTCCGGTGTGGGTGCAGGCCGGCCATCCTGACAATTCGGTTACGGTTTATTTGGGATATGGACGCCAGAAGGCTGGGCGCGTGGGCAATTCCCAGGGATTTAATACTTACACTTTACGCACCAGTGACGCCCCATGGTTTACGACCGCAGTAAAGCAAATCACTAGTCGCGGCCAGCACTACACTCTCGCCAGCACTCAGGGCTACCAGACCATGGACACAGGTGACGCACAGCGTCCACTGGTTCGCGTTAAGGACCTTGAGGATTACAAAAAAGAGCCTGAGTACGACGAGGAAAAGCCTCAGCCGAACGAGACTCTCTATAACGAAACTTATCGGGAAGAGCTCGCGCTAAAGGAGCCGTATGCCTGGGGCATGACGATTGATCTGAACGCGTGCGTCGGCTGCAACAATTGCATCATTGCCTGCCAGTCGGAAAACAACATTCCGATCGTCGGCAAGGACCAGGTCAACAAAGGCCGCCACATGCACTGGTTGCGCGTGGATTCCTATTATCAGGGCGATCGCGATAATCCCAAGGCGTACTTCCAGCCGGTCCCGTGCATGCAGTGCGAGAACGCGCCCTGCGAACTGGTTTGTCCGGTGGGCGCGACCACGCACAGCACCGAAGGCTTGAATGACATGATTTACAACCGCTGCGTAGGGACGCGGTATTGCTCGAACAACTGTCCCTATAAGGTGCGGCGGTTTAACTTCTTTTTGTTCCAGGATTGGGACACGCCGCAATTCAAGATGCAGCGCAATCCTGATGTCACGGTGCGCAGCCGCGGCGTGATGGAGAAATGCACCTACTGCGTCCAGCGCATTAATCATCACCGGATCGACGCGGAAGTTGCATCGACCCGCGAGGGTAAGGAGATTCGCATCCAGGATGGCGAACTGCAGACGGCTTGCCAGCAATCCTGCCCGGCGAATGCGATTATTTTCGGCAACATCGCCGACCCAAACAGCCAGGTTTCGAAGTTGAAGGCAAAGTCGCGCAATTATGGATTGCTCGACGATTTGAACACGCGACCGCGTACGACATACATGGGAGCGGTGAGGAATCCGAATCCGGAGTTGGAAAAAACTTGAGAATGCCTCTGTGTGACTCTGTCCGCACTGTGGTAAAGGGTCTAAAAAGCTTTAACCACAGAGAACACGGGAGTTACACAGAGAACAGCCACAGAGCAAAAGAAGCTTCGAGCTGAATTTAGATGGCGAAACCAAATTGGCGAGGACAAGGCAAGGGAATCCGGAGTTGGAGAAAGCTTGAGAATGCCTCTGTGGGATTGCCTCTGTGTGACTCTGTGTCCACTGTGGTGAAGGTTTAAAAAGC
>QHZX01000384.1 GCA_003224835.1 Acidobacteriota bacterium
GGATTCGAACCTATGACTTCCACCGTGTGAGGATGGCACTCTACCGCTGAGTTAAGCGCCCAACTCTTTTTATTCAAACAGTTGACGCCATTTCCGTCAATCGGCTGAAAGGCTGGGGGCTACGCGGCTTTTGTTTGTTGGTCGATTTGCCGAATCTTCCCCTCGAATGTCTCTCTCTTTTTGTCCGTTTGTTCTATCACGCAATTGATTTCCCCACCGACCAGGATGGCGAAGCCCGTCATGAACAGCCATAGCGTGAGGATGATCACCGCGCCTAACGATCCATAGGTGGCGCTGTAACTGTTAAAGAAGTGCAGATAAAGTCGGAACCCAATGGATGTCAGCAGCCATACTGTGACCCCGGCTGCAGCCCCGGGGGTGACCCAATACCACTTGCGCTCGTCGAGATTTGGAGCAAAGTAATAAATAATTGAATACGCGAACAACATTACGGCGAAGGCCGCAGGCCACTGAACTACTCGCCAGAAAATTCTGAAAGCTCCGCCCAGCCCGGCGTGGTTGGCAATCGCTTCTCCGATTTTTCCTCCGTAAAGGGCCAAAACCAGCGCCGCAATGATCAGGCCCGCAAGAGCTACGGTTAAACCCACCACCGTGAGCTTTTGTTTCCACCACGGGCGTGTTTCTGAAACTCGGTAAATTATGTTCAACGAGGTCACAACCGCGCTCATCCCGCCGGAGGCAGACCACAAGGCTCCTAGAATTCCGGCCGCGAGTTTTAGGCCGTTGCTGGCTTGCAACGTCTGGTTCACCACGCTGTGAACGACCTGGGACGCCGATCCCGGCGCCAGCCGGCCGAAAGCAGAAATAATGTTTTCTCGTAGCTCGGACCCAGGACCGGCGATGACACCGATCAAAGAGAGCAGAAAGAGAAACATCGGGAACAGCGCCAATAGAAAGTAGTAAGACAAAGCGGCCGAGCGGGTCGAGAGTTCATCGGTCCCTATTTTTTTGACCGTGAGCCGCGTCAGACCTATCGGGGTGAGACCACCAAATCTCCATAGCGAGGGCATTGACTATGCGGCCCTCCGCGCTCGGAGTTGTCGTTTCGCGCCAAATTTAGGGAACTCGGTAAGTTCACGCACTGCCGTGATCACCGCCCCTTGCACCAGAAAGAACTTCTTTTCGTGTTCATCTTCAAAGTCGAAAAACTCCGGCATCGCGGCGCTCATGGTCGCCAGTCCTAAATCGATCTCGCCGTGCATCCGAAAACTGATGGCTTTGTTTGTGCCGCCGGGATAGTCGGTCAACAGGCTAAGCGCAAGTTGTGTCCCGCCACAGATAGCTGAGGCCAGCGCCGCTCGTTTGTTATGCGACCAAAACCAGACAGCGCTCATGAAGAATGAGCCCACGCTGACGTAGTCCACGAACGCATGAGCTTTGGGAGAGATAAACCTCGGCAGGGGCTTCAGCGCCCATTTTGCAGCGGTGTTGAAGATTGCCATTGTGCCTGCCTCCAATGTCAGCTACGAACAATCGTCGACCTAAGTCGAAATCATTCTCATGGCTCTGATGGCGGTGAATTGCTGTGGGTTTGTAACCATAACCGTCAAATCGCGGATCACTGGATGAATCCTAGGGGAACGTTGGCCAGAATGGGATGGGGCATAAAGAAGAAGGGAGCATTGAGCTCCGCTATTCCACGTTGTTGAGAAATTTAGAACCTGACCTGAGCTGGTCGAAGTGGCAGGGTTGGGTGCCCGATTCTAAATTTCACGTTTTTGCGAAGTTTTGGGTGGCAATGTTCACCGGGGCTTCGGCTTGGACTTGGGCTTGGGCTTACCCTTCAGATTCAGCGCCACTGCTTCGCGGATGAGGTCCTTCAAAGCCGCCTCATTGATCTTCTCGCCTTCGTGGATATCAATGGCGCGCCTGACATTCCCTTCGAGGCTGGAGTTGAATAGACCTGCAGGGTCCTTCAACGCGGCTCCCTTGGCAAATGTCATCTTGACCACGCTCTTGTAAGTCTCTCCGGTGCAGACGATACCGCCGTGAGAAAAGACGGGAGTCCCTGGCGATGTCGCCTTCGCCCACTTCCATTCTTCGACGATCTCAGGATCTGCCGCGTGTATGATTGCGCGCACTTTCGCCAGCGTGTTCCCGCGCCAGTCGCCAAGTTCTTCGATCTTCGCATCGATCGATGCAGAGGCAGATTCCACGTCTTTATTTTAGCTGTGTTAAGCATACGCAAGTAGAACACCAAAGAGGGCCGCCCCAAAGCTCTCTCGCGTAGTTCCCACCTTTCAAAAGCAAGGGTAGGGCACCCTCATTTAAATGTTGTCCGGTGAAAGCCAAAGGCTGGGCCACCCCGCCAGTTTCCGCCACTTAGCAAAGTGGGGGTGGTTCGCTTTTATCGGAGGGAACTAACGGCCTGGCTGCCATGTCCCATCGGCGGAGCCGTCTGGACTTGCAACCACAACAGTGTAGCCATCCGGGTCTTTCATCCAGCATTCCCAATGATTCGGTCCGCCGTCTTCGCCAACAGGCGGATTTCGATGCTTCGGCATCACGATGTCGACTTTCATTTCCATGGCGCGCTGCACCACTGCGTCAAAGTCTTCAACTTCGAACCACAACAGTGTGCCGTTTCCGTACGGTCGATCGGTGGAATCGCCGATTCGTCCATGGTCATGCTCAACCTCGAAATTGTGAAGTTGCAAGACGAGTTGGCCCTGCCAGACCAGCCGCTCGTACGCCGGGCCTCCGTGATCACTCCGGCAACCCAATAAACGCTGGTACCAACGGCTGCTTGCTTCTACGTCGGTTACAGCAATCAGGGGCTGAGGCCGCACAGAGTTCTCCTCTACAGAGCGTGAGATGTGCTTTCCGTTTGTTACGTAATGGATTGAGCCGTCCGAAAACTCGTTT
>QHZX01000385.1 GCA_003224835.1 Acidobacteriota bacterium
GAAGGATTGGTTTGTGAATCCGGCGGCTTCGGTACCGTCGCGGGTTTCTTACGTTTCGCGGGCTTTTTAGTAGTTGGTGGCTGCGTGTCATCCACAACCGTCTTCTTCGGTGGGATTTCAGCACGAGCGGTTTGCAATGCGGCGCGGAGATGCCCGATTTCGGTTTCCTTGGCATTAGCAATCTTGTCCATGCGATTGGCAAATGCGCGCCTCGATTCTTCGAGGGACCCGAGTTCTTTGTTCAACGATTGAAATTCATCTTTGCTTCCGAAGGCGCCCGCAGATTCGACGAGCGAATTCATCACGTCATATAACGCGTCGAGGTTGCGATAGACCCTGAATGTGACCGGCGTGCTCTCAGGCGAGTTTTTCAAATCGTTGAGCATGCCTGGCAGTGCAGACTGAAGATTTCGCTGAACCGACTGCACGTCGCTCTCGGTCTGATGTTTCGTTCCCGAGTCCGTCTTCCACTTCTCAATGCGCAAATGCGAGAGGTCGTCCTGCATCGCCTGCGAAGTCTGCTGCAGAGTATTGAGCAGTTGATTCAGTTCGGAAATCGATGAGTAGGACACAGCCGGCGCGGAAGTCTGGGCAGCACCCACACCGACGCACAGCAAAACCAAAGTTGCTAGGAGGTATCGGTTCATATTTGGTCTCTTCGGAATCAGCATACCCATTTTCACAGGTTTCGCAAATTGCTTCCAGTCGGAGGGCTCTCATGGTTCTGGAACCGCTGAGGCTGACTCTCGAAAAGACTGCAATGCTCCTGGGTTTGACTAACCACCGCGTGTGCGTGAGAATTGATACACAAATTCTTAAACGGGCCTGTGGCGCAGCTGGGAGCGCGCTTCCATGGCATGGAAGAGGTCGTCGGTTCGATCCCGACCAGGTCCACCAATTCATTAACTTAGGCGGCTTTTTTCTCTCCCGGCGCTTTGGCTTCGGGGTGGCCCCGCTTGGCGGCGGCGTGCTCAATCTGAGCATTGATTTCGCCACCAACCAGAAAAGCAAAGCCGGTTACGTAAAGCCACATCATCAGAATCATTACTGCGCCCAACGAGCCGTAGGTGCGGCTGTAGGTATTGAAGAAGTGCAAATACGCTCTGAAGGCGAAGGACACGGCAATCCAGAGCAGGACGCCGAATATCGAGCCAGGCGTTATCCAATACCAATGCTGTTCTTCCAGATCAGGCGCAAAGTAGTAGATCAGTGAGAAGGAGAGTGTGACGAACGCGATTGCCAGAATCCATTGCACAACTTTCCAGATGAGAACAGCGGCCTCGCGCATGCCGTAGTACTCGCCAATTCTGGTGGACAAATATCCTCCGGAGAGGACTAGTACGAGCGCAAGTATGATGAGCAGCGAAATTGCGATTGTGAGTACGAATGAAATGATGCGGATCTTTATCCATGAACGCCGCTCTTTGACTCGATAGACTTCATTCAGCGTGGAGATCAGGGAACTCATCCCGCCTGATGCAAACCAGACGGTGAGTACAATTCCAAATGTGAGTTTGCCGTTGCTGGCATTTTGCATCACTTCATTCAACGTGTTCGCGATCACCTGCGAAGCGGCCGGAGGCAGGAACTGGTACACATAACCAAAGAGGTCATGGCGAAGCGCGCTTCCTCTGGCCGCGAATAATCCGATTACCGAGAGCAGGAAAATGAACAAGGGGAAGAGAGCAAGTACGAAGTTGAAGGCCAACTCGGCGGCGCGCCCGGTTAAGTTGTCCTGATTGATTCCGGTTACGATTTTTTTGACAAGCTGTCGGAATGTGAGGCCACCCAGGTTCCAGATGGTGGAAACTTGTTCCGTGGTGCTGAGGCTAGAGTCGGCCATGGGGCGTCCAATGCGGACAGAACTTGGATTCTGGCGCAAACTGCGGCCGTTGCCCTAAAAAGCTAATGGTTGGAGGAAAGAATAGATGAGCAGATTTAAGCTGCGTCGTTTTCGATCTTGATTCGCAAGGACTTCAAGAACTTGAGGTCCTGATCGCTCACCTTCAATTCGGGGTTGCTGGAGAGAGTAGTAACCATGGAAGTCTTATCCGTGGATTTTTCTCCTGGGCGGCTGACGCCGATGGTGGCCTCAAGCACCAGGAAAATATCATATCCGCCATCTTTGATCCGGGATACAACATCGGCGATTTGCTCAGAATCTGCAAGTGATTCATTGATTGCTTCGCCCAATTCCTTCATCAGGTGCTTAAGTTGCTGGTCCACGCAATCCCTCGATCACTACTTACCACGATTCTTTAGATGCGGTGCGCGTCTCAGGCATAGGCCCGCACCTCACTGGAAAGTATTTTAAACCCGGGGATTGGTAAAATCGAGGAGCAAATGGCGAACCTTTCGACATCCAGGAAGTTGGGCATCGCCGCTCGGATTGCGGGGCAGCAGGTGAAGCGCACGCGCACCTATGGCGCGGTGTTGAACGGAGCGCGCACCACTTTCCGTCACTTTGCCGGGATAATGAGCCAGCTCTGGTTGGAGGTTACGGGCTTTGTTTTTCTTGCATTTGCGGTGGTGGGACTGATTCAGGGCAGTAAAGAATACGCCGCCTATCACGCAGGGCGAGCAACCAGTTCCAGAGTGGCCGCCGCGGTGGGATTTACTCTGATGTTCGCCTGGTTTGGGGTCAGTTCCTTTGTTAAATCGCGCCGAAGAAAATAACCGTGCCGCAAAAGCTCAAAAC
>QHZX01000361.1 GCA_003224835.1 Acidobacteriota bacterium
CGTTTGTCTCGCAGGTCGTTCAGAGATTTATCAAGGCTAGTTTTGGTGTAGCTGGCAACGGTGAACAGGCGCGGATCACCGGTGAGCATGGCGTAGACCCCGCTGCTCGCGGGCGTGTCAGCTCCAAGCAGCAGCTTTTGTGATTTGTTCTTTTCAGTGACATCAACTTCCAAAAGCGGTTGATCCAGCCCGAAGGCCTGCAAATCCGTGGCCTTGTCTTCGACCACGCGCTCAGAGTTCAAAGAAGAAACCGTGGAAACGAGACCCGTAACGGCGCTCTGATCGGCACGCATTGGCTTGGGCCCAGTTATTTGCCAATCCCCAGAACTGGTCTTCGCTAGCACGACAGGATCGGAGTCTTTCTTTTTCAGCTCGAGTTTGGTGATAGCGCTCTGGTCGAGCTTGAGAATCGGAGGAGGTGCGTCGGCAGAAATCTTGGCCGTATCATCCGCGGGCTTATGGCGATTGGACCAATACAGAAATACCGTGAGAATGCACAAGACTAAGGCTGCGATCAAAAGACTGTGAAGTTTCATGACTTGTGTTGAAGCCCGAGGCCCTGACGGCCTCGGGGGTACCTCAGCGGCTAAAGCCGCGTTATGACAACATCTCCGCACAGCTTATGCCGTGCTCTTTCAAAGCAACTACCGCCTCTTCCACCAGACACCGAAGCCGGCGACGACCACGACCAGCGGTAGTACGAACTGGCTTGTGACCAGCACGCCATTGAACTGCCGTTGCGTCATGGTAACCCGGCGATCCTCCGGCGCCTTGGGACGAATCGAAATCAAATCTTCATCCGAAGAAAGCCAGTTAACGGCATTCAATGCAAGATCACTGTTGCCATTGAAACCGAGAAATCTATTCGTTGCCCAACCTGAACTGCCGATAACTACAAAGCGTCCTTGCACATTCTGCTTGCCGGTGTTGTAGGTTCCGGCGGCAGCCATGGTCAGGGGGCCTTTTTTGTTCTTTGGATCCTGCACGCTGACACGAGCTGAACTTAGATTTGTGGTGGCCAGGGCGCTTGATCTCGTTGACGATTGGCTGCGAACTGTAATTGCTCACCAGTGCGACTTGAGGACCCAACCCAAATATTTGACCAACCGGACTTAGATCAAGAATCAAGTCTTTATCAACGGTCACGCCCCAACCCTGCAGGACATTGGTGAGCGCGTCATTATCGGCGATCTCTGAACGTCCCATCTTAAGCGGTGGATCCAGCATGAAGAATGCGCGACCGCCGTCTTCAACAAATTTCTTAACGGCATCGACTTCCGGTTGCACGTAGTCCCGGGTTGGGCCGGCTATAACCAGCGCGGTGCAGTCGCTCGGAACTTCCGGCTTTTGAAGCAAGTCGACGGTTTTGCTCTCATAGCTATCCTTGGCCAGCAACTGTTTGAACTGAGAAAAGCCCTCGCGGTCACTGTCATCGAGCTGGTGCTCGCCGCTGCCGGATAAAAAGCAGACGGTGCGGGTGTTGCTCTTCAGGTCGCGAATGATGGCACCGGTGATGGCCTCCTCGGTCATGCTCTTTGCTTCTTCTTTTTTCGCGCCTATCTGAACGATCGCTGTCCCAAAACTCCGAATCCCCGCTTCCCTCGCTTGCTGTGGATCTTTATCAGGATCGACATACTGCACTTTTACGTTGGAGGATAGGCTCTTGTATTCCTCGAGCAAGTCTTTGCCCTCAGAGAACCGAGTGCTCTGGTTGAAATAAGTAATTTTCGCATCCTGCTTCAGTCCTTTGACGATCTTCGCTGTTTGTTCAGAAAGGCTGTAGCGCTTGTTGGCAGTGGCGTCATAGGATTTGTTATGCTCATTTGCCAAATAGTTGGCGATGACCACCGCCGCCAGCACGACAAGAATGTAAGTTGCAACGAAAGTTGCGTACTTTGTTTGTCGAGCCTTAATCCACTGATTTGCCATCTACGACCTCCAGCGCAGAGATTCCATGGAGCGCGCTGTGAAAAAGAGTCCCAAGAAAATTAAAGTCGCGTAATAGATTCCGTCTTTCAGATCCATTACACCGCGCATGAATGACTCGGAGTGAGTAACCAGTGACATGTAGGCGAGCACACGCGACCATCCGGCATTGCTGAAGTCGCTCCATGCCAAGACCCACAGCAGGATCAAGACCGCGAACGTGGTCGCTCCGGCGATGATCTGGTTCTTTGTAAGACTTGAAATGAAAGTACCAATCGCAAGCATCGCGCCGGCTTCGAGCAACAGGCCGAGGTAAGCGATCAGGATTGGCTTCAAATCGGGGTTGCCGTATTTGAAAAGGAACAGGAAATGGAACACGGTAAACAGCAGGAGACAGCAGTAGAGCAACATTGCCGCCAACCATTTTCCGATAATGATTTCCAGGTCTCGAATAGGCGAGGTCACGAGCAGTTCAATTGTGCCCGTGCGCTTCTCTTCCGCGAACAGCCGCATTGTGATCATTGGAAGAAAAAACAATCCAATGACGGCGACGTTCTGCAACAGAGGCCGTATGACTTGCTCGTTGAGGTTCATGGGATACATCCGGCCGCTCATTTGGCTTTCCATGCTGTATTTCAGAAAGACGCCGAGCTCTGCCCAGAAGAAATATCCGAAGACTACTCCCCACAACGTCAGCAAAACGTATGCAACCGGCGAAACAAAATAGCTGCGCAATTCTTTCCGGCAGATGATCAGTGCATTTCTCATGGTTGTGCCCCTTTCGCCGCTGCGGATTCAGCCGGAGCATCTTTCTCCGTGAGTTGGAGGAAAACTTCCTCCAGGCTCATAGCCGCAGGGCGAAGTTCATTCAGATCCCATCCGGATTCGACAACTGCGCGAGCGAGATCGCCACGCAACAAGCGACCCTTCTGGGTTTCCACCTCGAAGAAGGCCCGGCTATCAACCTGGTGCTTGCACAGTACCCGGCTTACACCGGCGACGCGTTCCAACTTCTGCTGCACCATCGAAATTTCCAGGCTGCCATTCCGGCTGGCCACTTCCAGCATGATTGATTCAGCGCCGCGAGCCCGTGCCTGCAGGTTACGAACTGAGTCGGTCGCGACCAGCTTGCCCTTATTAATGATGACCACCTGCTCGCAGGTCTGCTCGACCTCGGGCAGAATGTGCGTACTGAGAATGATGGTGTGACTGCCGGCGAGGCTCCTGATAAGGTCACGCGTCTCGCGATACCCCTTCGACAATTTGCCTAGCAATTTGTTTCTAACATCGGCAACCGAACAGCGCTCGCAAACATAATCGACGCGCTTCTGAAGTTCGGCCCCGGATAATCCCTTTAACTGCCCGACGAATTTCAGGTACTCGGCAGTCTCCATCTCCGGATAGAGCGGAGGAGTTTCAGGCAAGTAGCCGATGCGCTTCTTGACTTCCATTGGCTGCTCGAGCACATCGAAGCCAGCCACAGTCGCCGTTCCAGATGATGGCGGCATGAAGCAGGTCAATATCCGCATGGTGGTGGTTTTCCCGGCGCCGTTCGGCCCCAGGAAACCAACAATTTGCCCTTTCGCCACGTCGAACGAGATGTGGTCGACGGCGGTGGTGCGGGCGTACCGCTTGGAAAGTTCTTTTACGTTAATCATAAAAAGTTGTTCTTAATTGGCGAGGCACACAGCCATGGAACCGATCCGCATCAATTCAAGCAGAGCGGGATTACCCCTATGTTAAAAACAGAAATGGCCGTCTGTCAAAACCTTATCGACGCCGCAAAAGCAAAAAGTGGAACTCTCTTCTAAGGATGCGCTCGGAGAGGGGATTCGTTGTCTAAATTGAATGCCCTCTAGTGTTTCCGCTGGAACGCGACTTTTTGGCACGAACTTGCATCCATATTATTTAAAGCGAAAGTTCAAGAAATGGGCTTTATGCGTATAAAAAATGGCTTAGACCGGGCGGCTCAAAACCGTAAAATTCCGCATGCAAAAGCTACGAAACTGTCCGTTCTCAGTTCAATGAGTACTCAATCGTTGCCTGAACCAGTAAATACGAGCGGCAATGCGAAAACTTGGCTCCAATTGTACGTGGATGCCATGACGGAGAAAGATCCCTACAAGCGTCTGGCTTTGGTAGAAGAACTAAGGAAACTCCCGAGACATGATGAATCAGAGGAAATGGTTCAAGAGCCGGTAGTTCGGCCAATCCAACGCCCCAGGGTTGTGCGCCGCCGCCGTCACTAAGCTGGCGCTTTCTTTTTAGCGAATTTCTTCCTCGGACATTCTCGCCACGAGGTTCATTGGGCTCATTTACTAGCCGGTCTTGAGCTGGAGCAAAGCAGAGTTGATGTTAAAAATACTGGCTTGACAAGCCGTCCTCACAGTAGCAGAATCTCTTAGGCGAATAAAAAGCGAATCTACTCTGGTTCCGCGCCGGGCAGCACCAGCCCTGATTTCTGCCTGAGGTCCGCATGTCTGCATTCCCACAAAACGCTGGCGATTCCCTCTTTCTAAATGCCTCTGCAAAGCCAAAACAAAGCTTAAGCGAAATAATTGCGGCGGGATTTCCGGCTTCTCCGAAACGAAATCTGAGCGAAAAAAAAGCCCATATTCTGAGGCATATTGCCGATTCTGGGCGATTGCTGGATGTGCGTCCGGCGTCACGGCTGGAGGTGCGGCCACGACCGGAGATGCTCTCCACCGGGGTATCTGAAGTAGACGCGCTCACCGGCGGCATTCCACGCGGCTGTTTATCTGAAATTTGCGGGTCAGCTTCTTCGGGCAAAACCAGCGTGCTGCTTGCGGCGATTGCGGCCGTAACCCAGCGGGATGAAACCTGCGTTCTGATCGATGCTAGCGATAGCTTTGATCCGGAATCGGGAGCAGCGGCGGGAGTGGACTTTGGAAAATTGTTGTGGGTGAGGTGTGGGGGTCCTCGGCCCTCGGCCCACAATGTCAACGCCGACGAGCGACGCTCGATGAACGACGACTTCGTATCCAAAAGACAAAAATCTAATGAAAGCAAACTAGAGCAGGTCCTAAAAACTACAGATCTGGTCCTGCAAAGCGGCGGGTTTGGGCTGGTCGTGCTTGACCTCGCAGGAGTTCCGGAAAAATTTGTACGCCGCATTCCGCTGGCATCGTGGTTCCGATTTCAGCGCGCGGTAGAGCATACGAAAACTGCACTGCTGGTGATGAGTGAGTTTGCTTGTGCGCAGACGTGCGCTGCTGTGGTAGTGAGGCTAGGCAATCAGCTTTCAGTAATCAGCTCTCAGCAATCCGGAAAACCTTCACATGCACAACTTTTAGAAAAAATGCGAGTCGAAGCGGAAGTTGTGCGCATGCGTTTGGAGCGCAAGCCTGCGGCATCGGTGAGAACAGTTTTTGCTACGAAAGCAGTACGCGCAGGGTAAACATTCGCCACGGATCACGAATTTCGCGCATATTCTCTCATTGGTTAAATCGCGTAAATCTTGTAATCCGTGGCTGCTACCGAAGAATGACCAACGATCAACGATGGCTTTATGCCTTTCGCATGCATCTACGTTCCGGATTTTCCTGTGGAAGCAATCCTCCGCGCCGAGCCCGAGTTGCGCTCGAAAGTCGTAGCTGTTGTCGATGGCAAACCTCCGCTCGAAAAAGTTTTGGCAGCGAACGAAGATGCCGGCCGCGCGGGGATTTCAACAGGCATGACGAAATTGCAGGCAGAACTTTGTGATGGAATCGAGCTGCGCGACCGCTCGGAACTGCAGGAAGCGGCAGCGCACC
>QHZX01000362.1 GCA_003224835.1 Acidobacteriota bacterium
TCAACAACTGACTCATGGTTTGCTCGTTCAATCGCGAATCAGACGATAGTTTCCTTAAGTGATCTCGCTTTAGAAAACGGGACTGAGTGGCTGCACGTAATGTGCCCTCAATCGCTATTGCGTCTTTCGCTAGTCGCGAACCTCGGCCTTCCCTGCCGTTTACGGCACGGTGACGTTTACGGACGTGCCCGCAGTCGCCTGCGTGTACTTGTCGGTAGTGATCACAGTGATGCGATGCGTGCCGGAAGCCAAACTGAATTTGTTGGCAAGTTGATCGTGCCAGCGAACTGCTTTTTTGACGCCATCGATCCAAACCTGGAGTTGCACAACTCCCGCGGGAGAGTTCCCTGAGGCTCGTACCAGGACGGGTGAGCTTACTCAGCCAACGGTTCCGGAACCCGGCACGCTTGGCTTGCTAGGAACTGGTTTGGTGGGAATCGTTGGTTTGGTTCGACGCCGCTTGCGAAGATAGCGCAAAGCACACTTATGAAGCTGCACTGAAAATGAAACTCAACCGCGGGAATCGGCGATTCGGTCTAGCGCATTACCGTACTGAGGCAGTCATCCTTCTGGAAATTAAACGGCACCACTACCTTGTCGGTTCCCATCGATTAGCTTGCGACAACCGGGCTGTTCTCCTTACTTACAGGCTTGGAACTGAAGAACGGGCAGGCCGCTTGGAACCTGAGATGGAACTAACTTGCAAAGATTTTCCGGCCTTGCACGCACGTCCAGCAACCCGTCTCTAACGAACGCGACCAGGTCATTAAACTGACTTGGCGTTAGTGAAATCGGCTTTCGGACGAGCGGATCGATCCGATCAAGCACCGGCTTAATAGGTCCAAGCCTTTGAGCCAAATCCGAGGGTACGCCTGCTTTGACTGGATCGTAGCTATGGGCCGAATGGTACACGTTCAAATGATGGCGGATAGCATCTTCCAATCTGACAAAGGCACCATTGTGGAAGAACCCGGTCGCAAGCGCGATGTTACGGAGGGGAGCGGTACGAAACTTGTATCGATCACGTTCGTTCCCGGTGATCTCTTCTAGACCGAAATCTTCGTTTTGCCCTGGACCTTCGAAAATGACGTTCCCCTTTCCCACCCCGAACACCGGAGCAATTTGCGGAACACCAATAACATGCCCCTCGAAATCAGAAAACATCTCATTCGCGTACCCTACTGCTGAGCGGCCCGCAACTGCGTGGCACTGGACGCACTTTGCCTTGCCAAAAAACAGCAATGCGCCCCGTTTTTCCGCTGTGGTCATCGCCTCCATGTTTCCTCTGGCAAACTGATCGATAGGCGCATCGGCGAATACTAGTGTGAATTCAAATTCGGCAATCGCTTTGCCGAACATGAAGAAATCGATCGGAGCTCCCGCCTTGACCTCCGGAAACACCTCTCCAAAAAGTTCGCGGTATGCTGGCGTGGCGTTAAGCAGCGCGAGAGCCTTTTGCCGAATGGGCTCATCACGCGATCCCGTACTAGCTGGTAAAGGCACAGTCTCACCTTTGCCATCATCGAACTGGCAAAAGTCGGCGCCCAACACAGGGTCCGGGACCCCGAGTGGACAGGTTCCGGTGAAGCCTGCCACCTCGATCAATTCCGTGGGCGGCATGTGCGCCTGAGCCTGCAAGAGCTGCGTCAATCGGTGCGTAACGTCTTCGGTAAAGGAAAAACGGGTATCATCCTCCGGAAACGGAAAACGGAACCCTTGAGAGTTGTCGAACGGATCGCCAGAGAGCGAGTTGAAACGTCCGTTCCACATCAATGCAGGATAGAGGGCCGTGTTCACCACCAGAGGTGAGCGCCGCTGATTCCGCGGCCCGGCTCTGCCTGCTCCCACAATATTGTTATTCTGGACGCCGATTGCCATCGGCTGGGAATCGCCAAATCCATTTGTTGGCGAATGGCATCCGCCGCACGTGTTGTCCTGGTGCAGAGAATGAATCTTGTCAAACCAAAGCATGCGACCTAGATCGGCGAGCTTTGGATCAATCGGTCGGCCGAGCGTAGCCTCAAGCCGCTCGTGAAATATTTGTTCAATGCTGCCGGTGAACCCTACGTTTGTCAGCACCGCCGCGAGCTCATTATCGAGATCCTCTGTTACAACATTTGCTGCACGAGCAACTGTCAGCGTAGGCGACGACAGCGCGAAAAGCACGAACAGGATCAACGCGCAACACGAGATCACAAGCACGATCAGCTTTGTTCTTTTCATGGCGTTTACCTCGGAGATGCAGATGGCTGGCAATGTATAGTCCCGCTGCTGGCCGCTGGAAAACGCGACCCGGTCTTTGCGGCGGCCCGCAGCGGAGATTGCAGAACGAGCGATCGACTATCCGGGGGGTAAGCAGCCCTCAGGCCCGACGGTGCGCTCGATGTCAACGTTGGAAACGACAGTGCCGTTTACGATCGTTTCGTGGAATGTCGCTACCCCCCGGACGTTAGTAGCACCATCCTCTCCGATGAGAAAGAACTTTTCCGTATCTGTGAATGTCACCACCTTCGAGGATGATGGAGCATTCAGGGTGATCGTGTCGTTGTGGACCAAAATGTACTGGGTGTCACCGGCGCTCGCAGTGCCATGAATGGCGCGGATGAGCTTGATGTGACCCGTTGTGTTCTCCTGCACGATCGTTACATTTGCCGTTCCGGTAAGGTCGCCGGGAAGAACCGGACACGCCGACGCACTGATGTGGATAGGTATAGTGGATTGGGTTACGGTTACTTGCGCAGAAGCGGTGAGCATCGCCGCCAACAAAATTATCGCAACGCTGA
>QHZX01000054.1 GCA_003224835.1 Acidobacteriota bacterium
TGTTGTCAACTGGTCCGGCGGCGGTAACGGCACTATTCATGGAGCCATGCTGGTAGCCAACCTTTACGACTCAAGTAACCAGCCGATCGCCTCGGGCGCCCCTGGGGCGCCGAGCATTAACTTCAGTGGCTCCGGTAATATGACCATTCAATACGACAGCTGCTGGGTGGCAGCGATGAACCAGATGGCGCCGTACAAGAGTCTTGGCGTCCGAGAGATGATGTACTAGCCTGAAGCTGAGACACGGGAGTTCGAGTTATTAGTAAGATGAAGGCCCCGGATCTGGATGTAAGTATCCGACCGGGCCTTTAATCTTTGGGATCGTTGCCAATCTGGATCAGCGCATTTATCAAACAGGTTGCTAATTCAGCAGCAAACATTGCTGTTCGACGCAATTGAGATCTTCCTATTTCTGTCGCGCATACCAGACAGACCCAGGAGTCAGCCAGTTGTATCCTTCTCCCCAGCAAGCTTGAGTATGGCCAAGGTAATCGATCGTCAGATCGAAGTAATCTCCAAAGGGAAATCGGAACCCATCAGAGAAGATATAGCTATATCCAGAGACGAAGGTTGAAAGCGTGCTTTCCGTCGACCACGTAGCTCCCCCATTCGTCGAGGAACGGTAATAAACATTCCAGTGCGGATTGTTTCGTTGATCCATCCAGGCGATACGGACATCGCCTGCGCCGCCGGCAATGATTGCCGGGAAAGCGTGGTCAACTCCGTTGGGCGCTCGCGAGACATCAACTTTCGGTGACCAGGTGGCTCCGTTGGTCGAACTGGAGAAATAAATCCGCTCCGGCCCAAAATCCGCCGTCCCACCATTCCAGAGCAGGTACAGTTTTCCTGCCGCGTCTGAAGTCATTGCAGTGCCCGCCCCAAGGAAAGCCCAACCGCAAGAGTAGGCCGAGCAATCTGGGGGAGCACCCGAGACGTCGACTAACGCTTCGCTCCACGTTGTTCCACCATCACCTGATTTGCTCACGTAAATATTGACTGGACCTTTAGCGCCACCATTCTGTGTGTAACCTGCCCACGAAAAGTACACGTTACCAGCCGTATCGATTGCCGCTCCTCCGGTTAGTGACCAGCCGAACTGGGCGTTGTGATTTACCTTGGCTGAGGTAAAGGTCTGGCCACCATCATGAGAGGAAGATACCCAAACGGTTTGGGTGTGGTCATAAGCTACATACACATCATTCCCATTGACCACCAGGATGTCTTTATCGGTCCCAGCATTGGTTTGATTCGCAATTATAGTTTTCCAGGTCTGGCCGAAGTCGGTGGATTTTGCGACATCAATTACGCTCTTATTATCTTGCAACCAAGAAGCGTAAACCGTCCTTCCATCCATAGGATCGACTTTCACTTGGACATCAATTTGTCCGGAACCGACAGGAGAAATGATGCGCGGCGCAGACCAGGTGCTGCCGTTGTCGTTACTGACGATGAGGAACATGGTCGGACTGGGACATGACGAACAGCCGGGAATAGTAGCTTGCGTGTCATTCGTGTACTGCGGAATCAGGATGTAAACATGGCCGTAACGGTCGGCGGCGATCGAAGGTTCCCATTGATCGCCTACCGTGAAGCCCACCCGAGTCTGTGGCTGAAATGAGGAGCCACTTGCCGCCCTCAGTTGTGTGCCCGTAAATGCAAGAAGAATGACACAGAGAAACAGAACAAGTTTTCCATTGACCCGAGTATTATTCATCGCGGCCTCCTCGATGTGGCTGAACGCAGCGCGAAGTATAGACCAATTTCGGACACATCACGCCTGATTATTTTCTTCTGTCAATTAAGACTTGGCAAAGGTTAAGCAGCGGGCTAGAATGGCGGCCTCCTCCGAAAGCCGCGAGGGACAGGAGGTTCCATGATCCCGGCCAATCGTTTTCGCCCTACCGCTTTTTTGTTTTCTCTAATCTTCGTTTTGCTTTCCGCGTCTATTGCTTTTGCCGGCGACCCGGACGTGATCAAAGCCTCTCATCATGATGTTTCGCCGCCTTTTTCACAGATGGCTGTCGGTGCTTCGTCTAACGGCGGCGGAAGGGATAACCAGAACATCACGGCACGTTCCACTGGCGCTTTGATCAGCAACCCTAATTCTGACCCTTTGGCCACCACATTTGCGGGCCCGCTTAGCGGCGTCACTAGCGCCCTCAATTTCGACGGACAAAGCGCACAAGACAATCGCGACTTGTTTGGTTTCGCGTTTGTGCCGCCGGACACGAATGGCGCCGTGGGAACGAAGCAATTCGTACAGATGGTGAATGTGACGATCGCGGTCTATGCCAAATCGAGCGGCGCATTGGAGCTCGGGCCAGCGGCGATTCACAGTCTATGGAGCGGTTTTGGCGGTCTCTGCGAGTTGGGTGGCGGCATCCCTACCTATGCGGATGGTGGCGATCCGGTTGTGCTCTTTGATCACTTGGCAGGGCGCTGGCTTGTAACTCAGTTGCAGTATGACACTACATTCACCCATACGGCGGAGTGCATAGCAGTTTCTACCAGTTCCGATGCGACCGGATCTTATAACCGTTACGAGTACGACTTCGGCTCCAACTTCCCAGATTATCCAAAGTTCGGGGTCTGGCCCGACGCGTATTACAACACCATCAACGTTTTCCCCCCTCACGGCTTTGCGGGCGCGGAAGCGTGTGCCTTCGACCGCAATGCAATGCTTGCTGGAGCCACCGCAAGCGCGATCTGCTTCCCGCCGCTATCCACGGTTTCCAGCTTGCTTCCCGCTGACCTCGACGGCAGTACACTGCCTCCAACAGGCGCGCCGAACTACTTGGTAGGGCTCGCGGATTCCACGCACCTGAATTTGTTCCGCTTCCACGTCGACTTCAGCAATCCAGCGAAGTCTAGCTTAACCGGTCCGACACTGATTTCCGTGGCGCCATACAGCGAGATTTGCGCTCGCGCAACTACTGTAGCTTGCATTCCGGAGCCCAATCCGGGAGAGAAGGTCGACGGCTTGGCTGATCGCGTGATGTTTCGGCTGGCGTACCGTAACTTTGGCGATCACGAATCATTGACTGTCAACCACACCGTCCAAGGCGGCGCGCTGGCTGGCGTGCGCTGGTACGAGATTCGCAAGCCGTCAGCGCCATTCGTGTATCAGCAGTCAACACTCGTTGATCCCAACGTGAACTACTGGCTGGGTAGCATTGCAATGGATAAGATCGGCAACATCGCCCTCGGATTCAGCGCGTCAAGCCATCTTGTATTCCCCAGCGTATACATAGGGGGCCACGCCGCGAGCGATCCAGCTGGCGCCATGTTTGGACCTATGGTGCTGGTGAATGGCAGCGGCGTGCAATTCAATTCGTTCAAACGTTGGGGAGACTATAGCTCAATGACAGTCGATCCAACCGACGACTGCACGTTCTGGTACACGCAGGAGTACTACGCGACAACTGGTAGCTTCAATTGGGCGACGCGGATCGGGTCGTTTAAGTTTAATAGCTGCAAGAGAGGTAATTGAGTAGCCCAGGCTCGACTGCGAAGTCCATTATTAGGCGAGGGCCCCAGGATTGTTTTGAACCATTTCCTGGGCCCTATGCTGCCGATTCAGTGCTCAAGAGTTGCTTCAGCTGCTCGGAGGTATTTACCGGCGGCTTGCAACTGAAGCCGGAACACACGACCGCTGTGGTTCTTCCCGCCTTGATAGCAGGTAATTCAGGAACCGTCGCCGCCAGCGAAGGAGGCAAATTCTGCGCCACTGCCTGAGTGAATTTCAGTTTTATAACTGACCTGCCGAAAAGGGCTGAGGAAATCGCCTGCGAATAAAGCTGATCGGCGTTCGCATCCTCGCCAAGAACCACGATCTGGCTATGAGGATGTAATGCATAGAGCAGAGCAATCCCATAAGTACCGGCGAACAGGCCATACTGGCCGGCGCTGCCGGCTAGCAGACCCAGCGTACTTACTGCCTTCTCACGGTAAGTTTCGTCGCCGGTGTAACCATGCATGCGAAGCAGCGCGATGACAGCAATTGGGTTCCCGGCAGGCGTTGGCGAATCCTGGAATGGCTTTCGTGGAGTCGCGAGAACCCCTTGTGCTCCTGACTTTGGGGCGCTGTCGAAGAACCCGCCCGCATTTGTGTCATAAAACTTTTCAATCATTTTGTTTGAGATCTGCTGGGCTTCGCGAAAATACGTAAGGTCGGCTGTCGATTCGTAAGCGTCGAGGCAGGCATTCGTGGTGTATGCGTAGTCATCCAGAAAGCCTTCGGTGTCGCGCTTGCTGGACGCAGCGTCAGAGTAGGCGACCACGTGCTTCAGACCGAAGTGGTTGTTCCAGGCCTCGGACAAAATGCGATCGAGGGACCGCAGCGCGAAGTGCCTGGCCTCATCAAGGCCGAGCGCAGACGATGCTTTGAGATATGCGGAGACGAAAAGCGCATTCCAACTGGTGTAGATCGTCTTATCTATGTACGGCGTTTGCCGCTGCAGGCGTCCGGCGTACATTTTTCGTTTGGCAGATTGAAGAAGCTCATTTACCCGCTCGGGCGAGATTTTCAGACGCGTGGAGATCTCGTCGATCGAAGCTCGCTGATAAAGTACATTCTTTGCCGGATAGTGGTGCATCTCACCGATTTCATTGATGTCGTAGTGCAGGCTGGCAACTTGGAATTCCTCTTCGTTCAAAACTGATTTTGCTTCGTCCAAGGTCCATGTGAAGTAATCGCCGTCATCGTCGAGGGAAATGTCCGCATCCTGCGAGGCGTAGAACCCGCCATGATTACGGTCACTAAGCCATTCGTCGGTCCAGCGGATGATGTCGCGTGCAACTCCTGCAAAGAAGTGGTTGCCTGTCGCCTGGTATGCATGGACGTAGTTCTTGAGCAGCTCCGAGTTGTCGTAAGACATTTTTTCGAAATGAGGCACTATCCATCGTTCATCCACGGAGTACCGATGGAAGCCGCCGGCCAGCTGATCGTAAACACCTCCACGCGCCATTTTCTCGAGAGTTGTGGTGAAGAGTTTTTCGAGTTGCTCGTCGCCTGAACGCATGTATTGATCAATCAGCAAATCAAGAATTGATGGATGAGGAAACTTCGGTGCGCTGCCGAAGCCGCCGTTGGTCTCGTCAAACATTTTCAGAGCCGATTCGATAATTTCCTGAATTACCTGCGGAGAAAACTCGCCAGTTTTGCCGGCGAAGGATTCAGCATTCGCGATCGCACCCTGGACCATCTGTGCCTGCTCGAGCACATCGCCATTCTTCTCGTGATAAGCGTCGGAGATCGCCAGCAGCACGCGCCGAAAACTCGGACGACCGGAGTGATCATTAGGAGGAAAGTAAGTGCCCCCGTAAAACGGACGCCCATCTGGTGTGAGAAAGCCGGTGAGCGGCCAGCCACCTTGTCCAGAAATCGCCTGCACCGCGACTTGGTAACGGCTGTCAATGTCGGGGCGCTCATCGCGATCCACCTTGATTGCAACAAAGCGTTCGTTGACGATCTGCGCAACTTCGGGATCTTCGTACGACTCGCGATCCATCACATGACACCAATGGCACCAGACCGCGCCAATATCGAGCAGGATGGGTTTGTTTTCGCGCTTGGCTTTGTCGAATGCCTCTGCTCCCCACTCATGCCACTGAATTGGCTGGTGCATGGCAGAGCGCAGGTAAGAAGAAGAGGCGTGCGCGAGTGAGTTCAGAGTTTCGGTGGACACCACATCAGTGTAACGCTACGAACGCATATGCGATAAGCAAACGCGGTGAGCTACTCACTGCAATGTCAAATGCCGCGCTGCCTGACAGTACAACTCCACGCCGTCATGCAAGTGCTTCTTCTCCACGTACTCGCCTTCGGTGTGTGCGACATGAATCGACCCTGGCCCGACGAGCAGCGGCTGGCCCCAGTTGCTTAGAGCAGGGATATCGGTGGTGAACGCGGCAACCAGGGTAGGCAGATTTTCGAAGGTGCGAAGGCGGACAAAAGGAATCTCCAAAGTGAATTCCACTTTCGCCAGATTGCCAACCGCCTGCGCAATTTCGCGACGAAGAGTATTCGAGGGGCCGATCAAGCGATAGAGCAGAAGGGCATGCGCTTTGTCGGAAATCACGTTTGGAGCGCGGCCGCCTTCGATCGTCCCAATGTTGAGGGTGCAGGGACCGACCTCGGGGTCGGACGGCAGCTTCATTGCCCGAAGCCGGTGAAGAGCCTCGACCAGCTTGTCAATTGCCGATTCGCCCAGCTCCGGATACGCGGAATGCGCCATGCGCCCGGTCGCGGTGAGCTCCACACGCAGCGCACCCTTGGAAGCAATTGCAATTTTGTTGTCGGTAGGCTCGCCGTTAATAAGAAATTTGCAGTCGTTTGCCTGCTGATTCGCCACTTTCGCGCCTAAGCTGTCGCGCTCCTCGCCCACCAAGAAGAGAAGGCCAACGTAAATTCCTTCCAGCCGCAATTGCTCCGCAGCGGCAATCTGCGCAGCGATGATTCCTTTTGCGTCGCACGATCCGCGGCCGTAGATGCGCTGGTCATCTTCGGAAGAACGAATGAACGGAGGCACGGTGTCCATGTGGGTGGAAAAAACGATTGCTGGGCTGGGCTGTTGCGGCGCAGTGGCATAAACATTCGCACGCTCCCCTTCGGCGACGGTCCGCCGGACGTTGTAGCCGAGGGTGCGGAGTCTCTGCTCGAGAAAATGCCCGACCGAGCCTTCATTTCCGGTGATGGACTCGATGTCAACCAATTGGCGTGTGAGAGCAACGATGTCGACACTCATGCGGTTGGAAAAGCATAACCCACCGGCCTTCGGACGGCGAACTCAGGTTTCGGATCAGGCATTCTCTTATAGAGTACGCGTCTTAAATCGGCGCAACTGGCGATACCGGTGAAGCCGCCTGCCGCCCACATTCAATACACGGTAAGCTATTGCGGTGGAAGCACCGGAATCCGCCCGCAGTGCAATCCGTTCTTTAATGCTCGATGGCCAGGCGGGCCAACTCGAGGCGCTGCTTAATTCTGGCGCGGAGAACGCCACGCACGCAGCACTGGTCTGCCACCCGCATCCGATGTTTGGCGGGACCATGCACAACAAGGTTGTGTTTCATGCCATGAAGGCGCTCAACAATTTTGGGTTTTCAGTGCTGCGGTTCAATTTTCGAGGAACTGGGCTTAGCCAGGGTGAGCACGATCACGGCCGCGGCGAGGTCGATGATGTGCGTACGGCGCTCGACTGGCTCGATCGCGAGTTCGGACTACCGTTGATATTTGCTGGCTTCTCTTTCGGTGCGGCCGTTGGCTTGAACGCAGCTTGCGCCGATGATCGTGTGAAAGCCTTGGTTGGACTCGGGACTCCCGTAGCGCCGGTTGATGAGCGCAGCTACGACCTGGAATTCTTGCGTTCATGTCACAAGCCGAAGCTCTTCGTGAGCGGTAGCCGCGACCAGTTTGGACCAAGAACCAAGCTGGAGGCGCTTGTACACTCGCTTCACGACCCAAAGAAGTTAGTAATCATCGAAAGCGCCGATCATTTTTTTGAAGGCAGGCTGCGGGAGATGCGTGAGGCGATTGAATCGTGGGTACGAGAGACAATCCCGGAAAGATCCAACAACGCAACTCGATGAAGGAAATTGCCCGGCACATTTTTGATCATGCGATTCGCGAGTCCAGCATAAGTCGGGCTTTCGCGCGGCATGTTCACTGCGAACGCGGAGTCCTGCGGATTTGCGAGGACCTCTACGATCTGAATTCTTTCAACCGCGTTTTTGTTGTATCAATCGGCAAGGCAGCACATTCCATGCTCACTGCTCTGCACGAACAGACGGGCGAACGCTTTGAAGGAATCGTCGCCAGCTCTGTTACGCCGGAGTTCCACGTCCGCGGCTTTCGATATTTTCAAGGCGGACATCCGCTGCCCAATGAGGAGTCTATCCGCGCGGCCGACGCAATTTTGAAGTCATTAAATGCGCAGACGGAAGCGTCGTTGGTCATTTACCTGATCAGCGGAGGCGGTTCGGCGGCGGTTGAAAAACCGATTGACGATGAGATTTCTCTCGACGATCTGATTGAGACTTACCGCGTCCTGGTCCACTCCGGCGCTTCGATCAGCGAGATCAATACTGTCCGAAAACATCTGTCTTCCGTGAAGGGCGGACGTCTGGCGCAGGCGGCGTATCCCGCTCGGCAGGTATCGATCATGATTTCTGACGTTCCAGATAATACGCCGGATGCGTTGGCATCCGGCCCTACGATGCCGGATTCAACGACGGTTGCAAATAGTTATGCTATTGCGAAGAAGCACTCTCTGATTCCAATCTCTGAAAAGCGCGAAGGCCAGGGCATCCTCGGTGGGCAGTTTCCAACCCCTGTGCGCGAAATCTTCGAACGGCATGCATTGGAAGAAACGCCCAAGTCCGATGATCCGGCCTTCGTCCATGCCCGCTGGTGGACGATCCTGTCGAATTCGGCGCTGCTCCAGGCTGCCCAGACAGAAGCCGAACGCCAGGGATTTGCAGTCGTAATCGATAACTCGTGTGACGATTGGGATTATGTGAAAGCGGCAGGCTATTTATTAGAAAAGCTGCGAGAACTGCGCCGCATTCACGAGCGTGTCTGCCTGCTTTCCGGCGGAGAAGTTACCGTTCACGTGGAGCACGCGGGCACGGGCGGACGCAATCAGCAGTTCGCGTTGTACTGCGCGGGAAAAATTAGGGGAGAGAATATTTGTGTGCTCAGCGCGGGGTCCGATGGAATTGATGGAAACAGCACCGCAGCTGGTGCGATCGCGGACGGAACAACGTTGGAACGGGCAAAGGCCCGCGGGCTCGATGTGACAGCTCACGTCAGCGGCTTCAACGCTTACCCTATATTTGAAGCGTTGGGTGATGCTATCGTCACCGGGCCTACGGGCAATAATCTTCGCGATCTCAGAATATTGTTATCCTACTAGGCGGTCTTCTTTGCGGCCTCTGGCGGCGGCATGTTGGCCATAGCTTCGTCTTGAGCCCGCTGCATCTCTTCCGGCGACAGGTCCTTGACGTGTGTGGCAAGTGACCATTTGTGGCCGAATGGGTCTGAAACCATGCCATAGCGGTCTCCCCAGAACTGGTCCATTAAGGGCATTTTCACCTGAGCCCCGGCGGAGACGGCGCGATTAAATGCATCGTCAACATTGTCGGTATAGACGTGAACAGTTACGGCTGTGCCGCCGAGCGATAGAGGCGACAGCCCACCATACTCCGGCATTTCTTCATTCAACATCAGCATGGAATCGCCAATGCGCAATGCGGCGTGCATGATCTTTCCATCAGGCATGCGCGCAACACCCAGAATCTCGGCTCCAAGCGCATTCTTGTAGAACTCAAGCGCTTTATCAGCATCGCGAACGGTGAGATGTGGGGTGAGGGTATGAAATCCGGGGGGAACAGGGTTAGTTTTTTCGGCCATAAAAATCTCCTCGGCGGAGATTCTAGCCCAACGAAACATTAAAATGTGTCAAAAAATTTTTGTGATTCCTTCGGGAAGAACAAGCACCTTATCTCTGATTCCGGCTCGTTGCGCCTCTTTTTCGAGCAATTGCAACGGTTCGTCCATGGGCTCGTGAGAAAGGCGGAAAGTGCCGTAATGCATGGGAACCATCCAGCGTGAATTCAGGTCGAGGAAGGCGCGAGTGGCGTCGCCGGGGCTGGTATGGACGTTGCGAAATTGTGGCGGATTGTAAGCGCCAATCGGCAGCAGGGCTAGTTGAGGAGAGAGTCGCATTCCAATTTCGCGAAATCCGGGGAAATATGCCGTGTCGCCAGCATGATAGACCGAATGCTTGCCATCGCGCAGCACATAGCCGCCATAACCACGATGGGCATCGCGCA
>QHZX01000363.1 GCA_003224835.1 Acidobacteriota bacterium
GGAAAGCCCGCCGCAACCAACATGGTGCGCGCAGTCTTCAAGAACGCCGGCCAAGTGGAAGCCACGCCGACCAACGCAGTGGAAGGCGCCGGCAAGTGGGCGGCGAGCGACGCTCCCGGAGAGCGTAAGTGCAGTGTCACCAGATCGGCGGTCTCCGGCAGCGCGCGGCGCACCGCCTTTTCATTCATCGAAAGCGCAACCGGGATCGCGCCAACGATCTGTGCCTCGATCTCCGGTGTCGCAACTCCGCAGCTTTTCACCGGCAACGTTACTGCCGTTTGTATTTCCGAAACCAGTATTTCGGCAAGCGCGGCATCAGGCTCGATCAGCAGAAAATGATCGGGTGGCTGAACTCCGAGCCAGTGGCGCAGGCGCAAGCGAATGCTCGAAAGAGGCGCGCCCAGCTCGCGTGCAGATTGGAAAAAACTGTTGATCAGTTGATCTAAAGCGGCCGCCGCAGGAGGAGTATCGGGCTTTTCTTTTCGAACGAATATCCCGCTGCCCTTCAGAAAGTCGACCCAGTGATTACGCGCAAGCTCCCGGTATCCAGCACTAACGGTGTTGGGATGTATGTGGAAACGGCGCGCCAGTTCGCGAGTGCTGGGCAGACGCTGACCAGCCTTCAGCTCACCGCTCAAAATGCCTAAAACGACCTGGGTCACGAACTGGTCGCGAATGCTGACTTCACTGCCACGGGAGAGCCAGAGCCGCATAGCTGACATCTTACTGCGTGTGTGGCGTACAGCTCTCTCCTTCGTCACGGCTGTCATCCCGAATTCGCACGCTGAAAGCGGGCGCCAGAGGGACCTTACGAGGCTCGTCGTTCACCACGAACGTAATCAGGACAGCCACGGGCTAGTGCGCGTGATGCAGCGCAGCCCTACTACATAGGTTCCGCAAGCTGACGTTAGCTCCCTCTCCTGCCCTCCTCCGCAGCGAGGTTCGGGATAACCCAGGGCAGAAGATAGTGCAACTCGTGATTCCCTGCTTACTACGCTGCAATACAATCACATTCAATGAATTTTCTTGACCTCCTGAAAGGAGCGGAGATCCTCGCGCAGAGCGGGAATCCGCAGGTCACCGGTGTCGAGTACGACTCTCGGAAGGTGAAGCCGGGAAACGCATTTGTTGCCATGAAAGGTGATTCGAGCGACGGCAATCGTTTTATCGAGCAGGCGATTGCAGCTGGGGCCGTCGCCGTCATTACCGATTCAAACTGCAAACCAGGGGTAGCGTGGGATTACCGGGACCAACGGCAAGAGCACGACCGCGTTTCTGTTGGAATCTATTTTGCGTGCCGCTGGCCGGGAAAGCGCGCTGGTTGGGACAATTGAGTATCACGTGGCCGGCAAAGTTCTTTCCGCGCCGCACACCACGCCAGAAGCGCTCGAATTGCAACGGCTGTTTCGCCGTGAACTGGAGGCAGGCGGGACCGAAGTTGTGATGGAAGTTTCTTCTCACGCGCTGGCGCAAGAGCGAACATTTGGAATCCCGTTTGACGTTTCGATTTTCACTAATCTGACGCGCGATCATCTCGATTACCACCGCAGCATGGACGAATACTTTTCCGCCAAGCGCATTCTTTTTTCTGGACAGGGTAATCGCGGGCCTCGGGTCTCCGTGATCAACGTGGATGACGAGTATGGCATGAAGCTCAAGAAATTCTGCACTGGCGCTGGCTCCGAAGTGATCACATATGGACTAAGCGGCGCCGATTTTCATGTGTCTAAGATGGAAATCACCTTGCGAGGAACTCGCTTCCAGTTGATCACTCCCGATGACAGTGTCGCGATCGTGTCGCCGCTGATTGGCCGGGTGAACGTCTACAACATTCTTGCGGCCTGTGCCGCTGCCTATGCTCGCGCATGCCCGATAGAAACAATTGCGAATGGAATTGCAAACCTGTCACGCGTGCCCGGACGATTCGAGCGTGTGGACGGCGGCCAGCCTTTCACGGTGGTAGTCGATTATGCTCATACCGATGATGCGTTGCGGAATCTCAGCTCGCTGGCACGGGAGTTCGTGAATCAAGATGGCGGTCGTGTGATCACTTTGTTTGGTTGCGGCGGAGACCGTGATCGCAGTAAGCGCCCGCTGATGGGCGAAGCCGCGGGGCAGGGGAGCGATTTCGTGGTGCTGACCTCCGACAATCCGCGCAGCGAAGATCCGCTCGCAATTATCAATGACGCGGTCGTAGGTTTGCAGCGGTCTGGCGTGAAGTACGATATCGAGCCCGATCGTCGCTCTGCTATTCGGACTGCGATTGCCGCCGCCCAACCGAAGGACATCGTTCTGCTCGCCGGAAAAGGGCATGAGCGGGTGCAAATCGTGGGTAATACAAGCATCCCGTTTGAGGATCGTCGGGTTGCGACAGAGGTTTTGCGCGATCTTGGTTATGATGGCAAGGGAGTCGAAAAAGGCGCATGAAGCTGCCGCTGTCGCGAATCGCGGAATATTTGGGTGTTCAAGCGAATGAACTTGGAGAAACTTTCAATCGCGATGCCGTCGCGACCGGCTATTCCATCGACTCTCGGACTATTCGGCCCGGTGAAGTTTTTTTTGCGGTGCGCGGCGACAGGATGGATGGCCATGATTTTGTCCAGCAGGCAATTGAGAAGGGCGCAATTGCCGCGGTTGTGTCACGCGAGAATCTTACCGCTTTAACTCAGACGTTAGGCACAACTCAATCCACGCTCATTCCCGTCGAAGACACTCTGATTGCTCTGCAGGTCTTGGCCCAGGCGGTGCGCAGGTTGTGGGAGCGCCCGTTGATTGCGGTGACCGGATCCGCAGGCAAAACAACGACTAAGGAAGCAATTGCTCACGTTCTTTCCTCGCGTTTTCGGGTGCACAAGTCAGAGGGCAATTTTAATAATCAATTTGGATTACCGCTCATGCTGCTGAAGCTTGAGCCTGAGCATGACTGTGCAGTCGTGGAGCTTGGCATGTCCCACCTTGGGGAGATCACCGCTCTGGCGCAGATCGCGGAGCCTGAGACCGGAGTAGTGACGAATGTCGCGCCGGTCCACCTGGAATTTTTCAAAGATATTTCAGAGATCGCCCGCGCAAAGTATGAGTTAGTTGAGTCTCTTCCGGAGAATGGCACGTCAGTGCTGAATGCCGACGACGAGTATGTCTCGCACTTCGGACGCGAGTTCAAGGGTAAGGTGGTCACTTATGGCGTTGCCCCAACCGCAACCGTGCGCGCCGAGAATGTCGAGTCCAGAGGAGAAAAAGGTTCCGTGTTTGATGTTCTTGCTGGTGACCGGCGAGAACATGCCACCCTGCCGCTGGTTGGCTCGCATAACATACATAACGGATTGGCGGCCGTAGCAGTAGCTTTGGAACGAGGCATTTCGCTCAGTGAAGCAGTTGCTTCGCTCGCCACCATGGCTCCTTCTGATAAGCGAGGACAGGTTGTCCGCATCGGCAACATCACCGTCATTAATGATTGCTACAATTCAAATCCAAAAGCTCTGGCCGCCATGGTGGACGCGTTGGCTGAAATGCCTGCGACGCGCCGCATAGTGGTTGCCGGCGAAATGCTCGAGCTCGGGCCGCAAGGCGAAGCCATGCATCGCGAATCGGGCCGCCATATGGCAGAAAAAAGAATGGACGTGCTGGTTGGAGTACGGGGCTTGGCCTCAGAGATGGTGAATGCGGCAAAGCAGGCAGGCATGCGGGCCGAATTCCTGGCCGCAGCTGAGAATGCGGGCGAGTGGCTTGCGCATGAGGCGCAGGACGGTGATGTTGTTCTCTTGAAAGCCTCGCGGGGAGTGAAGCTCGAAAAAGCGCTGGAGAAGTGGATGCAATCCCAGAGTATTCATCCTTCGGAAAAACCGAAGCGCACGACCAAGGACCAACGACGCACGACGAATAAATAACCGGAGGCGGATTGCTTTACTGGCTGCTCTACCTAAAACTTTTTCATTATTTTCCGCCGTTTCGAATCTTCCG
>QHZX01000055.1:0-13427 GCA_003224835.1 Acidobacteriota bacterium
CGACCGAAGTGATCGTCAAAGGTGGTTACATCCGCGTGGTGCAGGACATACGCGGCAAGTATCACTCGGAGGGCGATTTTGTAATGAATCGTCCGTTGCACGGTGCTTTGAATCCAACACCAGTGGACGAATCTACAGACACATATGACTCCATCGATTGGCTGGTGAAGAACATCCCTGAGACCAATGGAAAGGTCGGCATTCTCGGCATTTCCTACGACGGGTTCCTTCCTTTAATGGCTGTAATTAATCCGCATCCCGCACTCAAGGTTTCAGTCCCGATGAACCCAATGGTCGATGGCTGGATGGGAGACGACTGGTTCCACAATGGAGCATTTCGTGCGCAAAACCTGCCCTACATCTACGAGCAGGAAGCCACTCGCAAGAATGACGAGAAGTGGTGGACCGATCACTTTGACGATTATGACCTCTACATGGAAGGCTCGGTCGGCGACATCGGCCGGAGCCACGGATTAGAGCAGGTCGGCTTCTGGAAGCAAATACTCGCGCATCCTGCATACGACTCATGGTGGCAAGAGCAAGCGATGGACAAAATTCTTGCCGACCAGCCGCTGAAGGTGCCGCTCATGCTGGTACACAGCCTTTGGGACCAGGAAGATATTTACGGAGCGCCCGCAGTTTACAAAGCCATCAAGGCGAAAGATGTAAACAACGATAAAGTTTTCCTGGTGCTTGGCCCATGGCACCACGGTCAGGAGATTGGAGATGGCAGCTCGCTGGGCGCGATCAAATTCAACAGCGACAGCGGACTCTATTTCCGCGAGAACATTCTTGCTCCATTCCTCGCGCATTTCCTGAAAGACGATGCTCCCAAACTCGACGTTGCTCCAGTCAATGCGTTTCAAACTGGAACAAACGAATGGGAGCGGTTGCGGTCATGGCCCTCGGGCTGTGACAGCGGCTGCGCTCCGAAAACCACGCCGTTATATTTGAATGGCAATCTGAAGCTGAGCTTTTCCGAACCCAAACGCGGTGACTCCGCCTTCGATGAATACGTCTCCGACCCGGCCAAGCCCGTTCCTTATCGCGCCCGGCCAAGTCAGCCCGTTGGCTACACTGGTCGCCTTACCTGGCCCCAGTGGCTCGTCGATGACCAACGGGAAGCCTCTGGTCGGCCCGACGTCCTAGCCTTCACCTCGGAGGCTTTGAAAGATCCCGTGAAGATCAGCGGCCAGCCGATGGCCAATCTGGTGGCTTCTACCAGCGGCACGGATTCCGACTGGGTGATCAAGCTCATTGATGTTTATCCCGACGAGGTGGCCGGAGACGAAGAGATGGGCGGCTATCAGCTAATGGTTTCAGCCGATATCTTCCGCGGACGGTACCGCGAGAGCCTCGAAACTCCCAAAGCGATAACCCCGGACAAGCCTTTGCTGTACCGTTTCGCTCTACCCACCGCGAACCACGTTTTCCTACCCGGCCACCGCATAATGGTGCAGGTTCAGTCGAGTTGGTTCCCACTCTACGACCGCAATCCACAGACGTTTGTGCCCTCAATCTTCTGGGCCAAACCGGAAAACTACAAAAAAGCCACGCAGCGCGTCTATCACGCTCCCGGACAGGAGAGCTTCATCGATCTGCCCATGGTAAAAGAGTAATTCGGTTCACGAACAGCCGCGCCAAGTGACTAAAGTGACCTGCTGCCCAGCCGGTACCTCGCCCTATAATCGGAGCACCAATCCGGCCCCGATTTAGCGCGAATATGCCCGAAAAACACGCCGAAGAGATCGTCCGCACCGCTGTCGCTCAGGTTCTCGAGCGTCAACTCGCTTCATTTCGCGAGAGTGTCGTTCAGGAAGTCCTACGCGAAGTCGGTCCTGCTCTCTCCGGCAAGCCTGCAAGTTCTGGAAGCTCCGCTGCCGGTCTGCAAAAAGCAGTTGCACGCATCCAGGCGGGCGCCACGCAGAAGGAAATTTTACGGGCGTTGCTGGACAATACTGTCCTCTACAGCGGGCGGGCCGCCCTATTTGTCGTAAAAAATGGGACGGCGACCGGTTGGCAGGGAACTGCCTTCTCCAATAACGACGCGATCAAGGATTTCGCGTTGAACATGAGTTCCGGGATGGTTGCGCGAGTCATGCAGTCCCGTAATGCAGAGAACGGCGCCGCATCGGACTTCGATCAGCATTTCACGTCAAAGTTTGGTTCTCCGGCGGACGGCAAGTTGGCGCTCATGCCATTGCTACTGAAAGACAAAGTCTCGGCTTTGGTCTATGCCGATGGTGGGGCCCAGGCCGGAACACTCGATGCCGCAGCGCTCGATGTGCTGGTACGAGCTACTAGTGCCTGGCTGGAAGTTGTCTCGCAACGCAAGCAAGCGCAAAAGGATGGAGCACCAGAGCCGGAAATGCATTCCGCCCCATCCGCGAATGATCCTTTCGCAGCCCATGCGCCACTTCACACCGGCAGGTCCCACGTAGCTGAAGCTGCGATGTCAGCCGCAGCGGCCTCCGGCGGTTCAACTGCAGGAATCGCGCCCGGGCTTAGTGCTGAAGATGCCGAGGTCCACCACAAGGCTCAGCGTTTCGCCCGCCTGCTGATGGATGAAATTAAGCTCTACAATCAGGCCAAGGTTGCCGACGGGCGGAAGCACAAAGATATATTCGATCGCCTCAAGGAAGACATCGAAAAGAGCCGCGCAACATATCAGAAGCGATACGGAAATACGTCCGCGGCCAGTGGTGATTATTTCAATCAGGAACTAATTCGCAGCCTCGCAGAAGATGACGTTTCTCTTCTCGGCAAAAACTTTCAGCGGTAGCCTTCGGGGTAACTATTCAACGGGAATAATCAACGCTGATGCATGTCATCAGCATCTTACTAAGAGATAATCATAGAGACGTGGCGGGGCATCTTTCTAAATTATTTTTACTGTCCGTAATCTTGTGCGCACTCGTGTGCTCGTCTGCCACACCGCAGCAACCGCCAGACACTAAGGTCCAGCCGCAGGCGCCAGATTCCAAAGCCGGTAGTCAGCCTGCGAAAACATCTACCCCCACGAAACGACCGCGCAGAACGAAGAACAGGAAGCCCTCGCACCCGACTCGCAGATCGCGACGCAATACGGTTCGTTTTCGAAAAATTCACCAGCCCGCAAACATAACGCTGAGGACGCGGGATCGCTGGCCTGGCTGGCGGTCGGATACGCGTACTTCCTGGATCATCAATACCCCAGGTCCATTGACGCACTGAATCATGCCAAGGCGCACGGAACCGAGATCGGTGACTACATCGCTTACTATCTCGCAAGTTCGCAGCTTCAGAGCGGTCGCACTGCTGAAGCGCTGAGTCTGCTCAGCAAGTTCGACGATAGTTTTCCCGAGTCTCTGCTGATCCGCGATGCGCACGTTCTCTATGCTGGCGCTCTGATTACCGCAAATCGCGCCAAAGAAGCTGCCGTTTTGCTGGAAAAGGACCGCGAGCCCATTCGCGCCGACTTGGAGCTCACACTCGGTCGAGCGTATGAGGCTGCGGGTGAGCCGGCGAAAGCCGCTGCCGTTCTTAAGCATCTCTATAGTGGCCTGCCGCTCAGCTTCGAAGCCTCCGTCGCCGAATCGGAGTTGCAGAAATTATCTTCGTCTCCCGATGTTACGGCGATCTCTTTCGGCGAGCAGAAGAGTCGCACCGACGCTCTAGTTCGGGCCAAGCGCTTCCCGGAAGCCGTGGACGCCTACCGGGACTTGCTGCGGAAAGCGACTCCCACCGACAAGCCTGAAATTCAACTCGCGTTGGCCGAGACGCTGCACCATTCCGGACAAGATCGAGAAGTCAAATCTCTGTTGAATTCAGTTGACGCATCTTCGCCTGAAATCGCGGCGCGGCGACTCTGGGATCTTGGCGAGCTCCAGCGCGCTGCCAACGATGATGATACTTTCCTGCGGACTGTCGACCAAATTCGCCAGGTCGCTCCCACCAGCCCATGGCTTGAACAGGCGCTGCTCTACGCGGGGAACATTTATCTCCTGCGCAACGATTATGACAAAGCGATTGACGCTTATCGCGAAATCGAAACTCGGTTTCCGGGCGGCGCGCGTGCTCCCTATTCGCACTGGAAAGCCGCATGGCTTAATTTACGGAAAGGGCGAAACGACGAAGCCAAGTCTGAATTCGAACAGCAGATCGCGATGTACCCGGATTCCTCAGAGGTCCCGGCAGCACTCTACTGGCGGGGACGTTTGGCGGAAGAAGATGGCGATTCCGCCATGGCCAGCGCCTTCTATCAAAAAATTTCCGACCGCTTTCGCAATTACTATTACGGCCCGCTCGCGCGTGAGCGGCAAAGCAAACTGAGCTTGCCCGCAGATCCGCCGCATTACGCCATTCTCGATCACGTTCCGCCAATCAACGGAATTTCGCCGATTATTAATGACACGCCACCAGATAATCTTCGCGTTGAAAAGGCGCACCTCCTCGAAAACGGTGGGTTGTTGGACTTCGCAATCCGCGAACTGAAGGCTGCCGCTGAGGAAGATAAAGGCGACTGGTTGCCCGCTGAAATCGCCCGCATGTACCAGGACGCCGGCCGCTACGACGCTGCAGTTGAGACTTTAAAACGCGCGATACCGAATTATTTCGCTGTCGACATCAGCAGCCTGCCCAGATCTTACTGGGAAGCGCTTTTTCCCAAACCGTACTGGTCTGACCTGAAACGTTTCGCTGATGCTAACGGTCTTGATCCGTATATGGTCGCGTCCTTGGTTCGGCAGGAATCGGAATTCAATCCCAACGCTGTTTCCAATAAGAGCGCGGTGGGGCTGATGCAGTTGCTACCGCGAGTTGGCAAAGGCGTGGCCAAGCAAGTGAAGCTGAAACATTTTTCCCCGCCACAACTTTTAACGCCAGCCATTAACCTGCAGCTGGGAACGCGTTATTTCCGCTCAATGGTCGATCAATTCGGAGGTTTCGAATATGCGCTCGCCGCCTACAACGCCGGCGATGATCGTGTGAAGGATTGGCAATCAGCGGGGAAGTATCGCGACGTCCAGGAATTCGTCGAATCTATTCCATTTACCGAAACCCGCGAATACGTGCAGGCGATCATGCGCAATGCCAATGTCTATCGCCAGCTCTACGGCTCACCATAAACCGTGTGCTTTGGATTTAGAGTTTTCCGGTTTCAACCAGCGATAAGGCCTTGGAGAGAGCTTTTAGCACTCTCTGACGCTTGGGTTCTTCCAGTAGATACATCGGTAAGCGCTCAAACCATCGTTCTACTTCCCATCCCCGCCGTTTTCTCCAATCTTCGCCAAGCTGTGCTGCGATGGTTTTTCCTCGAACGCGGCTGCTGGGGCGGGTCTTTTGCTGATAGTACTCAATACACTCTTGCAGTTGCTCGATGGTCTTAAATCTGAATGTGAAAGACGCGACCCGAACCACAATAACCTCCCGCGGAATTAGGCTTGCGATACCATCCAAATTCTTGAGCCGTTCTTTCGCGATTCGTGCCAACGGTGCTCTCTAGTCCCGGCTGAAGCCGTTTTCTCTTCTAATAATCCCACCAATTCCTCTAGGCTCCAAATATAGCGGGTTGAGTCTCGCTGCAATGGAGGGCGTCACCGTCAGGATCTAATCGTATGGTGGAATGTAATAGGCGTCATAAATGGTGCCTGTACGCTGTGATCTGAATCCGAGTGTCACATGACTGCTAAATCCTCCTTGAACAGCCAACCAAGGAAAATCCGTCTAGCAACTCCCTGGCTGTACCCTTCGTTATCATTGTGTTTATGTTTTCCCGCCGGACCGAGTGGGACCTCGCGACCAATCGCCTCACCATCGCGCATCAGGAAGCGCTCTCGTCTGGCGGCCAACTAATCGACCTGACTATTTCTAATCCCACCCGTGCGGAACTCAGATACGACGAATCTGCAATTCTCAGTGGCCTCTCAAATCCGAAAACGCTTGACTACGATCCGCAACCCAAGGGCATGCGTAGCGCACGTGAAGCGGTTGCCCAGTACTACGCGTCCATGGTCGATCCCGAGTCTCTAATTCTTACCACCAGCACCAGCGAAGGATATTCTTTCGTCTTCCGGCTGCTCTGCAATCCGGGCGACGAAATTCTCGTCCCCAAACCTAGCTATCCGTTGTTTGATTTTCTGGCTGAGTTGGAAGACGTGAAGCTGGTCCCTTATCCATTAATTTACGATCACGGCTGGCAGATTGATTTTCATTCGCTGGAAGCCGTGCTCACCGCGAACGCCCGAGCAATCGTTCTAGTACACCCAAACAATCCGACGGGCTCTTACATCAACGCGCAAGAGCGACAACGCCTGAACGAGCTGTGTCGTCAACACCAGCTCGCGTTGATTGTGGACGAAGTTTTCCTCGATTACTCCCACGACGGCCAGCCGCAGCCGACCTTCACCGCAAATCATGAGACTCTCACTTTCACTCTCAGTGGCATTTCAAAAATTTCCGCTCTCCCTCAAATGAAGCTTGCATGGATTGCGGTGAGCGGTCCTCCAACGGACGCTGCCGCTGCGATGCAGCGACTGGAGGAGATTGCCGATACTTATCTGTCTTTGAATGCGCCCATCCAGCTCGCGGCGCCAGTTCTGCTCGATCAGCGAAAAACCATTCAGCCGCAACTCATGCATCGAGTCCGGGCTAACCTGGCTGAGCTCGATCGCCAGCTGGCCCGCCAAAAATCCTGCTCCCGTCTCGAAGTTCAGGGTGGATGGTACGATGTTCTCCGAATCCCGGCGACCCACTCCGATGAAGACTTCGCCATCGAACTGTTGCGACGCGCGAGCGTCCTCGTACATCCCGGCCATTTTTATGATTTTCCCAATGACGGCTATCTTGTGCTGAGCCTGATTTCCCCCGAACACGAATTTTGCACGGGAATTGCGTCGCTATTAAATCTGGCGAGTACGCTCTAAGGGGAAGAGTTCCCTCGATGCACTCGGCGCCAATCTCTGCGCCCTCTAGCAGACAACCTCCCCGACCTCGCAGTAAAATGCACTCCGGCAACCCAATCTGACCCCGAGGGCCCTTGAATGGCAGACAAGGCAACCATTCCCGCTTCCGGCACCAACATCGACTCCATTCTTCAAGAACAGCGCAAGTTTGAGCCACCCGAAGAATTTCGCCAGACCTCACACATCAAAAGTGAGGAGGACTACGAGCGTCTCTATCGCGAATCCACTGAGCAGCCGGAGAAGTTTTGGGGCCGCATCGCGTCCGAGCTGCACTGGTTCAAAAAGTGGGACAAAGTACTCGAGTGGAAAAATCCCTGGGCAAAATGGTTCGTCGGGGGCCAATTCAATCTTTCCTATAACTGCCTTGATCGTCACGTTCAGACCTCACGCAAAAATAAAGCCGCCATCATCTGGGAAAGCGAACCCGGTGAAGTCCGGACCCTCACCTACCAGCAGCTTCATCGCGAGGTGCAGAAATTCGCCAATGTGATGAAGTCGTTGGGTGTAAAGAAAGGTGATCGTGTCGCCATCTACATGGGCATGACTCCGGAGTTGCCCATTGCGATGCTGGCTTGCGCGCGCATCGGCGCTCCACACACGATCATATTTGGGGGATTCTCTTCCCACGCGCTCATCGATCGCATTCACGACTCCCAAGCCACACTGGTCATAACTCAGGACGGTTCTTTTCGTCGCGGCACTGAAGTCAAGCTGTTCCCCGCAGTCGAAGAGGCATTGAAGTCCTGTCCATCGGTGAAAAATGCCATCGTCTACAAGCGCACTGGGACTCCCATCAACATGCAGTCAGGCCGCGACCTCTGGTGGCACGAACTGATGGCGAATGCTTCCGACGATTGTCCCGCCGAGCCGCTCGACTCCGAGCATCCGCTTTACATCCTTTACACCTCGGGCACAACAGGAAAGCCTAAAGGCGTGGTGCACACCACCGGCGGCTATTCCGTTGGGACTTACATCACCACCAAATGGGTCTTCGATCTTCACGAAGAAGACACCTATTGGTGTACCGCCGACATTGGATGGGTCACCGGCCACAGCTACATCATTTACGGCCCGCTACAAAACGGTGCGACAACTCTGATGTATGAAGGCGCTCCGAATTTTCCTGAGCCGGACCGTTTCTGGAGCATCATCGATCGCCATAAGGTCAACATCTTCTACACCGCGCCGACTGCAATCCGCACCTTCTTGCGTTGGGGGGACCAGTGGCCAAAGAAGCACAAACTGGACAGCCTGCGCTTGCTCGGTACCGTAGGCGAGCCGATCAATCCCGAAGCCTGGATGTGGTACCGCAAGACAATCGGTCACAATCGTTGCCCGATCGTCGATACCTGGTGGCAGACCGAGACCGGGCACATTATGATTTCGCCTATTCCCGGCGCAATCGCCACCAAGCCGGGATCTGCAACAAAGCCGTTTCCCGGAGTCGTGCCCGAAGTCGTGACTATGGAAGGCGAACCTGTTCCCGCCGGCTCTGGCGGATTTCTTGTATTGAAGCAGCCGTGGCCGGGAATGCTGCGCACGATTTACGGCGATCCCGATCGCTACGTGAAGCAATATTGGTCGCAAATTCCCGGCATGTATTTCACTGGCGACGGTGCTCGCAAAGATAAAGACGGCTACTTCTGGGTCATGGGCCGGGTGGATGACGTCATCAACGTCTCGGGACATCGCCTCAGCACAATGGAAGTTGAGTCCGCTCTGGTTGCGCATGAATATGTCGCTGAAGCGGCAGTGGTGGCGCGTCCCGACGAAGTCAAAGGTCAGGCTATTTCGGCATTCGTGACTCTCGAAGGCGGCCGCAAGCCCACGCCAGATCTGAAGGAAGAACTTCGCAAATGGGTAACCAAGGAGATCGGCGCGCTGGCCAAGCCCGATGACATTCGGTTCACCGATTCCTTACCGAAAACCCGTAGTGGCAAGATCATGCGCCGCCTGTTACGTGAGCTAGCCACCAATGGCGAAGTGAAAGGGGACACGACCACGCTCGAGGATTTCAGTGTGCTCGCAAAATTGAAAGAGCAGGAAGAAGCATAAATACAGCCCAGTTCCAGGCGCTCAGGCCTTTAGAAGAGAGAAGATGAACTAGCTCTTCACCGGAGTACGGCACCGCACTTCGAAGGCTGGTGCACCGCCGAATTTGACATAAAATCCCACGCCTAGGAACGTCTCGTATTCAAAAACACGAGTCCTATAGGCCTTTTCAGTCATCTTTTGCTGGTTCTTTGTCATCAAACACCATGCTTGCCGAAACCAGTGGAGGAATTTAATGAAAGCTAAGCTGCTCGTATTTCCGACTCTCCTGCTATTGGCTTCCGCAGCTTGGGGACAAAGCAATCAAACCCAGGCTCCGCCGCAAGCGGAAGATCGTCTGGTCAAAGAGGTGCGGCACCAAATCTTATTGCTGCCCCGTTTAAGCGTCTTCGACAATCTCGAGTACAAGGTCGAGGGCTATAAAGTGACCTTAGTGGGTCAGGTCACAAATCCGACTCTGAAGTCCGATGCGGAAAATGTCGTAAAGCACATCGAAGGTGTCGAACAGGTAGATAACCGAATCGAAGTACTCCCCACCTCACCCATGGACGATAACCTTCGCCTGAAGATGTATGCGGCTATTTACGGATACTCTGCGTTGCAAAAATATGCCATGCCTGTGGTTAAACCAATTCGCATCATCGTTAAGAGTGGCCACGCGACATTGGAAGGCGTAGTAGATAGCGAGGCAGACAAAAACTTGGCTGGATTGCGAGCTAACAGCGTTCCCGGAGTGTTTTCGGTAACTAACAATCTGCGGGTTGCAAAGGACTAGTATTCGCGACAAAGCGGCTGCGGACCACGCTCAGTCCACAGCCGCTGTTGCATCTCGATTCCCGTTTTACTTCTGCGACTCTGCCGCTCAAATCTTTTGACGTTTCGAGTCAGTGCACGGCGCACCCACTCCATGGAACCTGTCACGCTACTACTTTGCTCCCGCGAGCTGGGGCTTCAGATCACGGAAGGCGGCACTCCCTTTTAGACGCGAAGGGAATTGTTTTTCGTAAGGCACGAGAGACGGGCACACCATGCGATGGAAACCGAATTTTTCCATCTCATTTCTAGCTTCTTCCGTCGTCCATCCCTCGATTGCCATCCGATACGCAGCGATCATCATTCCAGTGCGGTCATCGCCATAGCGGCAATGCACAAAGATTTTCTTCTCAGGATTATCGTGCAACAGCTTCAAAAACTGCGCGAAGACCCGGTCTTTCGGAAATAAACAATGCCACGGCATCGAAACAAACTTCATCCCCGCTTTATTGACATCTTGCTTCTCCGCATCTTTTCCTGACAGTCGCACATCGACCACGATGTCGATACCCATTTTTTTCAGGTGTTCGTATCCCGCCCGCTTTGGTTGTCCACCGCGATACAGGTGCGATGTTACTTCACCGAAATTTGTAATGCCCACCACCGTAGTCCTCTGCGCCGGTGCGTGATGAGTGGTGGCAGAGCTTTCGATGGGCTTGTTAGAAACGACCGCAACAAATGCGGCCAGCACGAAGAACACAGCGCATCTCTTGCGCCAGAACATGATTGTTAAAGTTTATTCCGGTTCGCAGGCTGCAGAGAAAGAGGTTCTCAGGGCAGTGCCTTTTGGATTACCTGTGCGCCTTGGTAATTATTCGCGCGCGTCGCACCGATTGGCTTTTCTAGATAGATCGCAGCTATTGCCCGCTCGTGGTTGCCAGCTGCTTTTCCTGCGGGCTCATCTGCCGCCACAGCACCTGCAAATCGGCTGAAATGCGGGTGTTCTGCGGCTCCTGATGCAGTGCGCGCGCGAACCAGCGATAAGCCGAAGGTAGATCGCGTCCTACGCAATGGCCAGTGGCGTACATCGTGCCAAGCACTGTCTGCGCCTTCGAATTGCCATGCGTGGCGGCAATGCGCAAACTCGTTTCCGCTCGCGCGCAATTTTGCGGCACACCATTGCCGTAAAGATATCGTTCGCCAGACTGTTCTAACTCCGCGTCCGGAGAAGTTGCGACCTGCGATGGATTGACGGGCGAAGGTTTTACCGCACGAGGCCTCGTAGGTTCTTTGGCCACTCGCGACGCCTTAGCAACGCCCGGAGGAGGAGTTGCACTCGCCTCTTCTGTTTTCTCTGGCGCATTATCCGCAGCGGCGTTCTGCTTCTCTGATGCGTTCTCGGCAGTATTTCCAGCGCTGCTTGCGTTTTGTGGAGCTGCTTGATTTTGCTGCGGAGTTCCATTCTGCTGAGAGTTCGCATTCTGCGCAGTGCCGCCGTTCTGCGGCGGAATATCCTTCTCAGTCGGTCCCTTCGAATTTTGATTCTGCGCGTTTTGATCAGGCTCGGTAGGGAGCACTTCTCCCGCTCCAGTCATCGGTTTATCAATATGTGTCTGTTGATCCGGATTCGAAGCCGGCGCTACTTCCGACGACGACGCAGAGGTCTGCTGTCCCGAACCGCCAATTCGATTAAAAGGGAACCCATTGTGCTTCGATTGCCACCCAAGGTAACCGGCAGCACCGATCGCGATGAACAGCATAAGGATCAGGCCGACGCGGCTCTTCGGCTGTTCGTCTTCGTATAGATAGTGAAATTCAACCTTGGGATCTTCAGCTAATCCGAGGAAGGAAGGCCCGTGAACATTTTCGCTATGTCCATTGCCGCTCTTCGGCGATGGCCGCGGAGCGTCTTTCACTGGCGCCGTTTCAATAGCTGCCGGATGCGCCAACGACGCGCCGCACATTCCGCAAAAGCGGTATTCAGGGCTATTGTCGTACCCGCAATGGGTACACTTTACATACATAGTTGTGCCTAGTGTTGTTTCCAGCATATCGTAATTCTTGGATGACAGAAAAGCTGCTGCTGTTGGAAGCTGCTGGACTGAGCAGTACAAAGCAAGAAAGTCAGAATTCGGACGTCGAGAGCCTAACTCTCACGAATATCGGTACTTAGCTCACCGGGCAAAACTAACGGTTGCCTTCGGACGACAGTCTTAAATTCAGCAACAACGGCCAGGAGAGAAGAAGCAGGCTCACGGGTTCGTCTTTGTTGCTACTGTTTCTGATCTCAGTTATCGCAATTTCGTAAGTTCCAAGAGCCCACCGCCCCGGTATTCAATGCGCACGGAACTCGAACTTGCGAATCACGACGGACTGATCCTCCGCGGGCGTTTGCTTGAAACACCACAAATTGATTCCGACCGGGGCAGCGGATTGCGGAATGTTGGTTGCGTCTGAGGTGTACTTCTCGGTTTTGATTACGTCGGCAACTGTTCCGATTGGCTGAGCGCCGTTCATGAGCGTGAATACGATGTGGTCCGCAAACCACTCCATCCTCGCCGTGGTCAGAGTTCCGCCGCTGACACGAAAGTTGTCTTCCCACGCGGAAACTCCCTTGGGCTTGCGATTTCCTGTCGCGGGATAAACCGTAAAGTCGGCATTACATCCGTGGCAGGTTTTATTCCATTGGGAAAACTCGATATCGATTTCGTCTTCCGCATCTGTGCCAATGTGATGGGCGGGGCCGTAGCTGAACAACCCGAGCACAGTTGTCGGATCCATGGCGTACACGTTGCCCTGGATGATCCATTGATAGGTTCCGAAGCCTAGGTTCTCAGTGGTAAATAGTTCGGAGGCCGTCCATTTTTCATTCTGCCGCACAATTCGCAGATGCAAATATCCGTGCGCATCAATGGTGATGTTGGCAGGATTTCCAAGCGCGACACCGGCCATGTGTCCGCTCGTCAATTTCCATGAAAATCCAGACCACGTGACCGTCTGGGCGTGAGCAGGTTGCGGCGTGCAGAGAGCGACGCAGCTAAACACCATCCAAACCACTATCGCTTTTGACATTAGTCTCTCGGGGCCTTAGCGGACGAAACTATCACAAACGAGGGT
This sequence comes from Acidobacteriota bacterium, assembly GCA_003224835.1. GTDB lineage: Bacteria > Acidobacteriota > Terriglobia > Terriglobales > Acidobacteriaceae > Gp1-AA145. Next base: position 12,864 of record QHZX01000055.1, read on the forward strand.
ACCCCACTCAAGCTTCGCTTGGGTGGGGATTTTCGATGGACGGGAATTTTCGAGTGTCCTTGCCGATACCGTTGGAATAATTCCGGTAGGGTGCCCCACTCAAGCTTCGCTTGGGTGGGGATTTTCGGTTGTCCTTACCCGTACCGTCGGAATAATTCCAGTAGGGTGCCCCACTCAAGCTCCGCTTTGGTGGGATTTTCGATTGTCCTTACCCGTCCCGTTGGCACGATTGCAGCTTTCTCCCTAATCCGTGCCGTCCAGTGCGACTCACTTTCGATGACTCCCCGATCACCAGTCAGATAATGACCGAAGCTGCTCCAACTCCAGTCTTCGGGATGCTCAACCAAACCGCGCCGGACAGGATTTCGATGAATGTACTTCAGCTTCTCAACGAACTTGCGCTCAGACCAGACGTTGAAGTCGTAGTAGCGGGCCTGCCAGAACGAGTCCTTTTCCCGCAGTGCCAGTCTCCGCGCAACTCCCTGCTTCAATGACTGAATGGCTTGCGGTAACGTGCCGCGTTCCGGCTCGCTGATCAATAGATGTACATGTTCGGGCATAACT
>QHZX01000055.1:13689-16494 GCA_003224835.1 Acidobacteriota bacterium
TTCTCTTCCGAGCGACGTTCAAAACGCCCGCCCAAGCGAAGCTTGGACGGGGCACCCTTCGAAGTCAGCATAGGCCAGCTGTCCCGCTGCCTAACAGTGCGGAGCGTTTCCTGCAGCCCCGCCTTGCCGCCTCTCCCACCCGCGTGTTAGCCTAATTGGGACAACTAAATGTTAAAAATTTAGAAGGAGTGCATCAGGTTAGTGCTAGCCAGAGAGCAAAAGAAATCAGTCATTGATCAGTACGGAACGCATGCCACCGATACCGGCAGCCCGGAAGTCCAAGTTGCTTTGTTGAGCGAACGTATAGGTCAACTGACGGACCACTTCAAAACGCACCAGAAAGATCATGGCTCACGCCGCGGTCTTCTCATGCTGGTCAGCAAGCGTCGCCGCTTGCTCGACTACCTCAAACAATACGATTCCGAGCGCTACAAGACGGTTGTTCAAAGACTCGGCCTCCGCAAATAGGAGGTTGTTCCTTTTGGACTGTTCGTTCCTATATCTCCGGAACCGGGCCGTCGTGTGTGCGGAGAGGTTGAAGTCGCGATCATTTCTCTGGGCGTCACCTGCTAGCTTCTAGCTACTAGCCTCTAGCAAGCTCATCTAGCCGGCATCCGTCTTCAAAATCTTGGATCGCTAGCAGCTAGGAGCTATTAGCTAGAAGCTACGGATTCTGACCTGAGAGTCCACTCCATTAAGGACAAATAATGAAACAAGAAATTTCTGTTGATCTCTCCGGCGGTAAAAGACTCTCATTTGAAACTGGAAAGCTGGCCAAGCAGGCCCACGGCTCCGTAGTTGTGAGAATGGGCGACAACGTGGTGCTGGCAACGGCCACCGCGAATCCGGACCCGCGCGAGGGAATCGACTTCTTCCCGCTGACAGTTGACTACCGCGAATACACCTATGCCGGCGGACGCATCCCAGGCGGCTTCATTAAGCGCGAAGGCCGCCCCAGTGAGCGCGAGATTCTGACGAGCCGTCAAATCGATCGTCCCATTCGGCCGCTCTTCCCAGAGGGCTTCCGCTGTGAAACTCAGGTAATTGCCTTCGTACTTTCCGCGGACACTGAGAACGATCCTGATGTCGTGGGCATTAACGGTGCCTCTGCCGCCCTGACAATTTCTGACATTCCCTTCAATGGTCCTATCGGCGCCGTCCGCGTAGGCCTGGTGAACGGCCAATTCATCATCAATCCTACCTACAGCGAAATGCGTGACAGCCTGCTGAACATCATGGTGGTCGGAACCGCCGACGGTATCGTGATGATCGAATCGGGCGCCAAAGAGGTAAAGGAAGAAACCGTCGTTGACGCTATCGACTTCGCTCACGCTGAAATCAAGAAAATTTGCGCGTCGATCAACCAATTGCGGGAAAAGGCCGGCAAGCCAAAGAGGGAAGTGACCCCGCCGGAGTTCGATCAAGCCTATTACAACGATCTGAAAAAGAAGATCGGCGGCGACCTCACTGATCGTCTCGACACTGAAAAGCACCCGAAGGCCGAGAGCTACGCCCTAGTCAAAGAACTCAAAAAAGGTCTCATAGCCGCGATTCCTGAAGACGACGAAGCCGCGCAGTCCAAGCTGAAGACCTACTACGAAACTCTTCGTGAACGGATCTTCCGCGAAGCCGTGATCAAGCAGAAGCGGCGTCCCGATGGCCGCGCCTTCGATCAGATTCGCGACATTTGGATCGAAGTCGGCGTACTGCCTCGTACCCACGGTTCCGCGATTTTTACCCGAGGCGAAACCCAGGCCCTGGTGACCACCACTCTCGGCACCAGCGACGACATGCAACGACTCGAGGTCTTCGAGGGTGAAGCCAAGAAGCGCTTCATGCTTCACTATAACTTCCCCCCGTTCTCCGTTGGCGAAGTTGCCTTTCTGCGCGGCGCTGGGCGCCGCGAGATCGGCCACGGTGCACTCGCCGAGAGGGCAGTTTCAGCCGTTCTACCAACTGAAGAAAACTGGCCTTATGCCATGCGCGTGGTCTCTGACATCCTTGAATCGAACGGTTCATCTTCAATGGCCACAGTTTGCGGTGCCGCCCTTTCGTTGATGGACGCCGGCGTTCCACTCAAAGCCCCGGTTGCTGGAGTCGCCATGGGATTGGTCAAAGAAGGCGAAGATTACGCCATTCTGACCGACATAGCTGGCGCCGAAGATCACTATGGCGACATGGACTTCAAGGTCGCCGGCACAAAAGACGGAATTACCGCATTGCAGATGGACATCAAGGTGGGCGGAATCACCGCGCAGATAATGCGTGAAGCTCTTGCCCAGGCGCAACGCGGGCGCTTATTCATTCTCGGCAAGATGGATGAGACAATTTCCAGTCATCGCGAGAAGGTTTCTGCCTACGCTCCGCGAATCTACACTCTCCAGATTCCTGTCGACAAGATCCGCGACGTGATTGGGCCGGGTGGCAAGATGATTCGCTCGATCATCGAGCAGACCGGCGTGAAGATCGATGTCGAAGACACCGGCAAAATCAACGTTGCTTCGAACGATGAGACGTCCGCGAATAAGGCTCTGCAGATCATTCGCGACCTGACTGCTACTGCCGAAGTAGGGAAGACCTACCTCGGCAAAGTCACGCGGCTGGCTGATTTCGGCGCTTTTGTCGAAATCATCCCCGGAACCGAAGGCTTGCTGCACATCAGCGAAGTCGCCGAGCATCGCATTAAGGATGTCCGCGACGAACTGAAAGAAGGCGATCAGGTTCTGGTGAAAGTCCTGGCCGTCGAAGGCAACCGCATCCGGCTTTCCCGCAAAGCTATTTTGAAAGAGCAGCGCGCAAAGATGG
>QHZX01000364.1 GCA_003224835.1 Acidobacteriota bacterium
TTGTTTTGTTTGGATTAACTCTTACCCGGTGTGTACTCCATAAACCAAGGTCTCAGGCAGCTTGGTCCCTCCCAGAAGCCAAGGCAAGCCCTTGCAGCACCGTTCGAAGAGCGCGCGCGTTGCGGACAGCGTGTCCGCCAACATCATTGTTGAAATACAAATAGATTTCAGATAGCTCCGACGCCCAGGACTGAATTTGTCCTGCCCAGTTATTCAACAGATCATCGGGATAGTTTCCGGCGTATCGTCCGCTGGTTCCGTGGAAGCGGACGTAAGTAAAATTTGCGGTAAGATCGCGGGCCCAATCCGCAGCATGCCAATCATGAACGCACAACGCTACGTTGTGGCGGCTTAGCAAGTCACGAATCTGCTCCGTGTACCAGCTCTCGTCGCGAAACTCGATTGCGTATTGGAGCTTCTTTGGAAGAAGCGCTAGAAATTCGCCGAGGCGGCCCAAATCGGACTTCCATTTGGGTGGCAGTTGAAAGAGCACGGGCCCAAGGCGCGAGCCTAAATGCTTTGCCCGCGAAAAGAAAAGATTAATTGGATCCTGTGCGTCCTTCAGCCGCTTGATATGCGTCAGGAAGCGGCTTGCCTTCACCGCAAAGATAAAGCCAGGAGGCACAATCTCGGCCCAATCTCGAAAGGTCTTTTCTTCTGGAAGACGGTAGAAAGAATTATTAACTTCAACTGTGTGAAATTCCCGCGCGTACCATGCCAACATCTTCGCGGGCGCAAAACGTGGCGGGTAAAAGTCTCCGACCCAGTGCTTGTAATGCCAGCCTGAAGTACCAATGTGGACCAGTGCCGATCCAACGCGGACCGGCTTCGCCTCGTTCGTCGGAGATTGTTCAGATCGCGTCAAACTATCTCCGCGCACGGCGACGTGAGGCACGCGTGCGGGCAGCTTTCCGAGCCGCTTGCGAACGGCTGGACGTAGCTTTGGTTGTGGCTCGAGAGCGTTTGGCGGACGTACGGCTGCGCGTGGACCTGTGGCGACGACTCTCTTTCTGTGCCGTGCCCTTGCGCGGCGGCGCCAACCTGACTCCAGCCTTCCGCGCCTTTGACAAACCGATTGCTATCGCCTGTTTCGGGTTCTTTACCCCGTGTTTGCCTTCACGCACATGGTGGATCTCTTCGCGGACAAATTCTCCTGCCTGGGTGCTAGGCGACTTCCCTTCTTCCGCATCTTTACGAGCGCGTCTGATGGTCTCGCGTTCGGGCATTTTGCCTCCCTAGGAACTTCTCCCTATGGCCAGTTTAGGCGCAAGAGTCGGAAGCAGCCATCCGTGAAAAGCAGTAAGTACGCTAAGTGCACATGAAGCCGGCTGAAAAAAGTAATGTGGAGCTCTTACATGAAAGCCTTCAGAGGGCACCAACCTGCCCTGCAAGTGTGCCATCTAAGATTTCACTAGGTGCGGTGGAACCGTCCCCGGTGGCCGCGATAGTGCCCGAATCTATTGCTATGCCCTGGGGACGGCAATTCTTGCAATGCAGTCAAAACATAAACCCGAGGTGGTGGTGATTACCGGTGCCTCAGCGGGTTTAGGGCGCGCCATTGCGCAAGAGTTCGGCAGCCACGGCGCGGCGGTAGGCCTGATTTCTCGTAACTCCGAACGCCTGGAAACAGCCAAAAAAGAAATCGAAGAACTTGGAGGACGAGCGCTGGTGCTGCCTCTGGACGTCGCTGACGCTGGTGCCATAGAGCGGGCCGCCGAGCAGGTCGAGAACGAGCTTGGTCCCATCGACGTTTGGGTGAACAATGCCATGGCCTCCGTCTTCTCTCCGATCGAAGAAATGGAGCCAGAGGAGTTCAAACGTGTCACTGAGGTCACGTATCTTGGAGTCGTTTATGGCACTTTATCGGCACTGAAGAGAATGCGGCAGCGCGATCGCGGGACTATCGTACAGGTCGGATCAGCTCTGGCTTACCGAAGCATCCCCCTGCAATCGGCATATTGCGCGGCAAAACATGCGATTGCCGGATTCACGGATTCATTGCGCTGCGAGCTGGTTCACCAGAGATCGCGGGTGCGAGTCACCATGGTGCAAATGCCGGCACTGAACACGACGCAATTCGGTTGGGTAAAAAGCCGCCTTTCGCACAAAGCACAACCAGTGCCTCCAATATTCCAGCCTGAAGTTGGCGCTCGCGCGGTGTATTGGGCGGCCCACCATCATCGTCGCGAACTCTTTGTTGGAAGTTCTACAGTTGCGGCGATCATGGGACAGAAATTCATTCCTGGGTTGCTGGACGAATATTTAGGGAAAACAGGCTTCGATTCGCAACAATACGACGGGCCTGAGGATAGAAGCCGCCCAAGCAATTTATGGGAGTCAGTGCCAGGGGATTTCGGGGCACATGGTGCGTTTGACGAGCGCGCTCACGCGCACTCAGCGCAACTATTCCTCGATACTCATCGCAATTTACTTTGGATAGCGCCGGTTGCAGCGGGTATGGCCGGTCTCGCGACGGCTGGAATTGCCGGTGGACTGCTTTATAAATTCCTCCGGCGTCAGAAACGAAAACTGACCTTTAAACTGCATCGTGCCGCTTAATGTTATCTTCCGGTTTTCTGGTATGCAGACGTGCGCGGCGCTTCGATGTCCCCTAAAGCTAAGTCGACGATTGCGTTCTTCGTAGAGTGTTCAAAGATCGAAGAGAAGATGAAGACTTTTTCCGCAGTTTCCGCGTCTACACTTCCATCTTCAGCGTGCTGCGAGAGCTGCATGCCAACGGCAACTCCGGCCCAAAAAACGACTTCTTCCATGCTCATCGTCTGACCTGGGCAGGGGGGGATCTGGCAGAGTCTTTCTAATATCTCGCGCGTCTCCTCGGGATTGAAACTATCTACTTCATCAACAAAAGACATCACTTCAAGGAGGCGCGAGAACCCTTGCCAGTCTTGCCGATTTGCGGTTTCCAGTTTCATCATGGCATTTATCAGTGT